>JAPWUT010000003.1 GCA_028275425.1 Anaerolineae bacterium
CCTTCCGGGTCTGTGACCACTATGGCATGGACGTCGGTATCGGCTATGACCCTTACTACCTCCTGGAGAGGAGTTTCAGGACCACAAGAGATAACGCCTCTGTGCATGATGTCTCTTACGAGCTTCTCTGCCATATTACCTCCTTTGCGAAATGCCGTTCTGCAACTCATAGTCATTTATTTCACCCCCTGCGGTGAAACAAATGACCGGCTGCTTCCTGCTTCCACGAGGGGCACCGGGCCAAGGCCCTGCAACCTCCCCTCTCCACAGGCGTTACTTCCCAGGGAACTCCCGGTAGGGCCGTTGAGGGTGGCCAGCCCATATTGCCATAGATTGAGCGCCGCATTCCAATCCCGGTCTATCTCCAGCCCACACGCCTCACAACGGAAAACCCTCTGAGATAGAGGAAGCGGAGGACCAATCTCCCCACAGTTGGAGCATGTCTTTGTGGATGGAAAGTCCTGCGGCACTACAATTAGCCTTGCCCCATACCACTGACACTTATACTCCAACATCCGCCGGAACATCCCCCAGCTTGCGTCATAAATGGCCTGGGAAAGGCCCCCGTTCTGGGACATACCCTGCACATTTAAGCTCTCCACGACTATGACTGGCTTGGTTTTCGCCAGCCAAGTCGTGAGTTTGTGCAGGAAATCCCGACGGATGTTCCTAACCCTACGGTGCAAGCGAGCCAAACGCAATGAAGCTTTCCTGAAGTTCTGGGAGAATTTCTGCTTCCGGGAAAGCTGACGTGAACGCTGCTCCAAAAGCCGCAGGGCCTTCTTAAGAGGCTTCGGGGCCTCAATCTTAGTGCCATCGGATAGCACGGCAAAAGATTCCAGTCCCAAATCAACCCCTACAATGTCCTCCGGGTTTCTGGCTTCCCTGGGTTCTGGGTCGGGCCGCTCAACCACGCAAGTTAGGCTAACAAACCAACGGTCAGCCTCGCGGGAGATTGTGGCCGAAAGGATGCGGGCTTTCCCCGCTTGGATTAGCTCAAGGAGTTTATCGGTACGCTCTTTAGTGCGGACTTTGCCGATGCGGGGAAGCTTAACATGCCGAGGAGTAACTCGGATGGAGCCGGTCAGGCGGGCCTTGTTATCATCCAGGCTTTTCTTTCGCTTGAAGCGGGGGAAGTTTGCCCTGCCTTCTCGCCAATTGCGGAAAGCTTTCTCCAGGTCTCGGAAAGCTTCCTGGGGGGCGCATTTGGATACTTCTACCCACCAAGGGGCATTTTCCCTTTTCCAGCGGTTCCATTCCTTGTGGAGCTGGATGGCAGAAGGGAAAGGGCGGCCTTGCTCCAAAGCTTCCCTTAGGCGGGCCAGGCCCCAGTTGTAGGCGAAGCGTGCGGCTCCGATGTGCTTGGCTAAGGCCATGTGGGCTTTTTGGTTTGGGTCCAGCTCAAAGCGGAAAGCTTGTTTTACTTTCACCGCCCACGGCTCCATCCTGGCTGGAATAGATGATAATAAAATCGCCAACAATTGTCAACCCCCTGGCGTAATGCCAGGGGGCTTTGCTTGCCTTAGAACAATGGTGGCATTGTAAGGGCCGGGTGGCCTTTCTCCTCAAGGTAAGCCAGAAGTTCTTCTACGGTAGTGGCTACTCGCTCATCGGCAATTTTATCCAGAAGGTCTGGGTCACCTTCACGCTCACAAACCTTCTGAAGTTCTTCCTTCATGGTCTCCTTGAGGAAGCTGGACATCCAAACTATGCGCTTGAAGCCACCATCAGCCCGGATGAACTTCTTGGAAAGTAGGAAGTACTTCCCGATGCCCATCACGCCCGGGGTCTGGAGGCCACCACCAGCCATCCCTGCCAAGGTAGAGAAGGTCATCCCGGCCGGGGTCATAGACGGGTCCTCTCGGCTGACTACCATGAAGCCATTGGCCTCAGGTATTACCATCATTATGCACTCAAAGCACCCGCAGGCAGTCATCGGGTTCTCCATGATGGAATACATGGCCACTTGGTCAACGGTGCCGTGGGAAGCCTGCTTTACGAACCGGTTGACCCCTTCAAAGTAGCCCTTCCATTCGTCCAGGACTTTGCCCTTGGGGACAGGCTGGTTGGGGCCGGTTGGGTTAATCTGGTGGGAAGCCTTGCAGTCCAGCCAGTTGTAAGCCCCACAGAGGCCCAAGCGCTCAGGGCTTATGATGCACACATGGTTCGGGGCAAAGCTCTGGCAGAGGGTGCAGGAGTAGAACTCCTCTACGCTCTCGTCGGTCATCTCCTCCAGACGGCGGTTGCGGAAATTGTAGGCCTCGCGGGCTTTCTGGAGCCACTCGGCCATCAGGTCCTTATCGGTGATAATCTTGACCTGAACTTTGTCCACAATGGCGCCGAAGTCGGAATGGAAGCGGGCATGGAGGATTTTGCCGAAGTGCTCCAGCTTGAAGCCGGCCTGAGCTGCTTTCTTGGAAATCCTTATCCAGGCAATGTCCCTCTGGCCGATGTGCTGGATTCCCGAAGCACCGTTTATGAAGTAGTGGATTTGGCGCTCCAGGACGGGTTCAAAGTCCTTCTGCATCTTGCGGCCGGCCACTTCAACGATTATGCCCATGTCCATGGCCCCGCCTTCCGGAATCTGGTCAAAATCGGGCCCTATGACTTCAACTTTGCCGTCTTCCACCTCTTCCATTGGCTTCATGTAGAGGTACTCAAAGCAGCGGGAATCCTTGCCACCGAACTCCACCCTCATGTCCTGGCGCCGCACCCTCTCACCTTCAAAGGCGGAGCCATACGGTACAGGGATGTCTATCTTGGCTATCTTGACCTTGACTCCTCGCACTTCAATGCATTTCTCCACAAGCCTCCTGGCCCTCTCCAGGTCATCTTTCCCCTCAATGTCGTCAAAGGGCATGGAGATGACGTGCTCATATTGGGTTACGCCTGTGGGCAGAATCTGAGGGATGATGGTATCGGCAATTACTGGGAAGCCGTAGTTGATGGCACCGGCAGCAGTAGCATACTTCAAGTCGTCCACCTCGCCAAGGGCCAGGACGAAGGCGAAGACCCTGTACTTGTTGTAGAGGAGGATTTCCTTAGCTTGGCCGGGCTTCAAGCCACCGAAGCTCAGAGCGGAGCGAGTGGCGAACCCCAGGGCATAGATGGCCGAGATTGTGTCAGTGCCGAAGGGGACGATGTAGGTATCGTAGCCCATCTCCACCCCTTCTTCCATAAGCTGGTGGATGATTGAACGGCCGTTGACGTTTCCGGAGAGGAAGATGAGGATGTTGCGCTGCTGAAGTTCGCGGATTATCTGGACGGCCACTTCGTTAGATTTGGCACAGCCGACGATGGCCGCAAAGCCCGGCATTCGCCCGTCCACCAACTGGATACCCCAAGCTCGCATCTGAGCATCGTCTATGGGGCCGTTGAGGCGGGTTCCCTCTTCTCCCTTCATGAAGTCGGGGGCAGTGAAGCTGGCCGAGGGGACATAGTACCCACCCCAGGTTATCTTTTCCGGCTCAAGGCCGTAGGCGAAGCGAATGCCCTCAATCGCTTCCTCAGCTAAGAGCGTGGCTGCACCGCAGTCCAAAGTCTCCCCAAGGTAAGGGAGCCAGTGTTTATCATCAGGGATGGGATGGAGAAGGCTTTTGGCTATCTCCAGGACTTTCTCCAAGTCCTTAAGCTTGGTAACCTGGATGCCGGTTAAGCCGTAAATGACCGGAAGGTAATAGGCAGTGTTGGGGAAGGCTACCTTGGCCTCCGGGCCAAGTTCTTGGATTGCTTTCTGAAGCATCTTCTCGGCTTCGTTGACGATGTAGTTGGCGCCTCTTATGGCACGGGTGGCGATATACCGGGACATCTCTCACACCTCCTTCAGGAGTTTTCCATCCACGGTTCAACTCGGAGCGGCGGGAGCCGCTTTTACGACCCCCGCCGCCTTAAATTTAGGCTCCAAGCAAGCTTTTGGCGCTGTAAAGGCTGACTTCTTTGCCTTCCTCCAAAGCCTTCAAGAACTGGAGCATGAGCCGGTCGCCGCTCTTGCCGAACTTGGCCGGGTTGTACTCTTCAAGGCCGAGAGCAGCTCGCTTCTTGTCAATGTGCTCCAGAGCACGGCGGACGATTTCCTCCGGGTCCTCCACGAACTCCAGCTTCCCGCCGACGGTCCTCTCCCAGCCCTCGCTCATTATGCGCTGGACTTCCTCGCTGGCCTTTATGGGCGAGCCGACTCCGAACAGCACGTAGACGCCGGAGGCTGCAAAGTATGTGCCGATGGCCAAGGCCTTCTCGCTCATCCACTCCGGAGCGATGCCCACGGCCGGGAGGTCGGCGATGTCTTCACCCAAGCCGCCCTCGGTAGCCATCTGGCTGGCCACGGTGAGGATGCGGGTGTTATCAACGCAAGAGCCCATGTGGAGGACGGGAGGAAGCCCTGTGGCCTCGCAGATTTCCCTCAGCCCAGGACCAACTTCCTCCATCATCTCAGGGAGCATCATCCCGTACTTAGCGGAAGCAATGGCTCCACATCCGGTCTGAACCACCAGGACGTCGTTCTTAATAAGCTCCCTGACTATGTACTCATGGGCATAGTCCTGGGTGGAACGAGGGTTATTGCATCCCACAACGCCAGCAACCCCACGGATTCGCCCTTGGATGACGGCATCGTTAAGTGGGCGGAAAGAGGCTCGGTAGTAACCGCCAAGGGCATATGTGATATACTCGTGGGAGAAGCCGGCTACGACTTCGGAGACGTGCTTGGGTATGCGCACCTTGCCCCGGTTGGGGAAGTTGTCAATGGCCATCTTGACCAGTTCTTTGGCGATTTCCAGGGCGCGGCTTTCATCAAATTCCACGTGGATAGCGCCCTTAATTCTGACTTTGGGGGAAGTGGTGACGAATTTGGTGTGGAACTGCTCGGCCAGTGGGACAAGGGCTTGCATTATGCACTGGACATCCACTGCCATTAGGTCAACCGCCCCAGTAAGGAGGGCCAGCTCTTGGCTCAAGAAGTTCCCAACGGTAGGGATGCCCTGGCGCATCAAGGTTTCATTAGCGGTACAGCAGATGCCGGCAAGGTTTATTCCCTTCGCCCCCTTGGACCGGGCATACTCAATCAGTTCTGGGTCGTTGACGGCGAGGACCATCATCTCGGAGAAGAGGGGCTCATGACCGTGCACTATGATGTTAACCTCGTCCTCTTTGAGGGCTCCGAGGTTAGCCCTGGTCTTCAAAGGAGCAGGGGAGCCGAAGAGGATATCGGTGATGTCGGTGGAGAACATTGAGCCACCCCAGCCGTCGGCGAGGGCACAGCGCATAGCACCCAAGAGCAAGTGTTCGGCATCCTGGTCGTTACCGATGTGGGTACGATGCAGCAGGTCTACTACTTCTCGGTCAATTCCCCTGGGGGCGATTCCGAGCTTCCGCCATATTTCCTGGCGGCGCAGAGGAGCGCGCTTCAGGTAAGTAAGCTCCCCTTTCTGCTGGCCGAACTCGGCCAGGATTTTGAGGGCTACATCGCGGGCTATTTCCTTCTCATCTCGGTCCCTGTAGGGAACTCCCAAGATATCGGCCACTTCCAGAAGCTTCTGCAGGTCCTTCACCTGGTAATCGGGGGCTTCCCCTTCGGCGGCGGCCAGAAGTGTGAGGGCCATATCGCGGCCGTGGTCCCCGTGGGAAGCAGCGCCGGCTGCTATGGCCCTGGCCAGGTTGCGGGCTACTACTGTATCCAAAGTAGCGCCACAAACCCCGCGGGTAGTCTTGCCCACCAGGCGGCATGGGCCCATAAAGCAGTGCTTGCAACACGCGCCGTCCCGCCCTATCGGACAGGGCTTAATCTCTTCTGCCCTGGAGAATACGGTCTCGTAACCCTCCTCTTCGGCGATGCGCAGCATCTCCTGGGCAGCTGGATCTATGCTTTTGTACCCGTTCCCGCTCATAGCTTCCCTCCCAATGTTTAGTATTTCCTGAAGTCACCGGCCATTTCAATGTCGCGCCTATCGGTCTGGGTGATGCGCTTTATCACCTTGAACCAGGGGGAGTTGTCATCAATGTGGCGAGGCGGGCGAGGAACTTCAGGCTCTTTCCCAGGCTCGTATCCAGCTTCCTTAAGCTTCGCTTCCAAGGTGGCAGGGTTAAGTTTAGAGCTATCGTAGGATACGATGACTTTTTTGAGCATGGAGCTGGCGTAAACGTCTTTCACCCCATCCAAGCTCAGAAGCAACTCCCTTACGTTCTTCACGTGGTGGTCGGCATACATTGAAGGCAGGTCAATTACCACCTTTTCCATGGCCGTTTCCTCCTTCACAAATTATACCAAATTAGACTGCATTTGTCAAATTTGAGGGGGGCCAAAAGGCCCCCCATTGGTTTAGAACAGCCCCTTAATCCTCCCGGTCTCCAGGTCAATGTCCACATCCATGAAGGCTGGGCGAGAAGGTAGACCGGGCATAGTGCGCATCTCTCCGCAGAGCGGGTAAAGGAAGCCTGCTCCGACCGAGGCCCTGATGTCCCTTATGGGCAAGCGGTAATTCTTGGGTGCACCTTTCCAGTTCGGGTCATGGCTGATGGAGAGGTGGGTCTTGGCCATGCAGATGGGGAATTTGTCGTAGCCGAGCTTGGTGTAAAGTTCTATCTTGCGTTCGGCCTCGGGGGAGTAGTCAACGCCATCGGCCCGATAAATCTTGGTGGCAATGGTTTCAATCTTCTGCTTAATCGGTATATCCAGTGGGTAGAGGAAGCGGAAGTTGGATGGCTTCTTGCAAGCTTCCATGACCGCCTCGGCGAGCTCTACTCCTCCTTCACCGCCCTTAGCCCAGACTTCGGAGATGCAAGCGGCCTCGGCGCCAAATTCCACGGCCGCCTTCTTTATGAGCTCAAGCTCGGCCTTGGTATCGGTGGGGAAGCGGTTGATGGCTACGACCACCGGGACCCCGAAGAGCTTGACGTTCTCTATGTGCACTCGCATGTTCTCAAGGCCTTTCTCCAGAAGCTCAAGGTTTTCCTGGGTGTAGGCTGGGTCAAGTGGACGGCCAGGCACAACCCTCGGGCCTCCACCGTGCATCTTCAGGGCCCTGACGCTGGCTACAAGGACTACACAGTTGGGGATGAGGCCTGAGACCCGGCATTTGATGTTGAAGAATTTCTCCATGCCGCAGTCCGCCCCGAACCCCGACTCGGTGACCACGTAGCCATCCTCCCCCACCAGCTTTATGGCGATGAGGTCAGCGACGACGGAGGAGTTGCCGTGGGCTATGTTGGCGAAGGGGCCGGCATGCACGAAGGCCGCACTTCCTTGGAGGGTTTGCATAAGGTTGGGCATTAAGGCATCTTTAAGTATGACGGCCATCGCTCCGGCCACGCCCAAATCCTCAGCGGTTATGGGGTTTCCTTTCTTATCTGTGCCGATTACTATGCGGCCCAGGCGTTCCCTCAGGTCCTTGAGGCTTGTAGCCAGAGCCAAGATGGCCATAACCTCGGAGGCCACGGTGATGTCAAAGCCGGTTTGGCGAGGGCGCCCATCCTCCTCTGTCCCAAGGCCGATTACGATGTTGCGGAGGGCGCGGTCGTTAACGTCCACCACACGAGGCCAGGTGATGGAGTAGGGGTCAATGTTGAGGCGCCGGAGGCCCATCTTGGCCAGCTGCTCATCGGACAAGCGGTCTTCGTGCATTATGCGGGCGTCAATGGCTGCGGCCAAGAGGTTGTGGGCTGCCCCTACAGCATGGATATCGCCCGTGAGGTGGAGGTTGAAGTCTTCCATGGGCACTACTTGGGCATAGCCACCTCCGGCCGCCCCACCCTTTATGCTGAAGGTCGGCCCCATGGAGGGCTGGCGGATGCAGGTGAAGACCTTCTTGCCCAGGTAATAGAGGGCCTGGCTCAGCCCGATGGTAGTTACGGTCTTCCCTTCACCGAGAGGAGTTGGAGTTATGGCCGTGACGTCAATGTATTTGCCGTTCGGTCGGTCCTTGAACCTTTCTATGACGTCCAAGTGGACTTTGGCCTTGTATTTGCCGTAGAGCTCAAGGTCATCGGGGGTAAGGCCATATTCTTCGGCTACTTCCACGATTGGGCGAAGCTTGGCCGATTGAGAGATTACAATGTCTGGGGGAACAGGGTCTACTCTTTCTACGATGAGCCCTCGCCTTTCCATGTCTCCTCCTCCTTAAAGGTTTTGTTGTCTTTTCGCTGCTTCCAAGACGTTCTTAAGCAGCATTGCGTTAGTCATAGGACCTGTGCCGCCGGGCACAGGGGTTATTGCGCTTGCTACTTCTTTCACAGCCTCAAAGTCCACATCTCCGACCATTTTACCATCAACGAAGTTTACGCCAAAATCCACCACTACGGCACCGGGCTTGACCATGTCGGCAGTGATGAGTTTAGCTCGGCCTACGGCTACGCATAGGATATCGGCTTCTCGGCATACGGCTCCCAAATCCGGAGTTCGGGAGTGGCAGATTGTTACGGTGGCATCTTCTCGGAGCAGAAGCATGGCCATTGGTTTCCCTACGATGTTGGAGCGTCCTACCACTACGGCCCTCTTCCCGCTTATGGTTATGCCGTAGCGCTTAAGGAGCTCAAGCCCTCCAAGAGGCGTGGCAGGGACGAAGTAATCCAACACGCCTGGAGGACGCCCCACCGGCGCTACTTGGGCCAACCGGCCAGCATTTACGGGATGAACCCCATCCACATCCTTAGCCGGGTCAAGGCTTTCTTTTATCCGGGCCTCGTCCCAGCCCTTGGGGAACGGTTCCTGTAGGATTATGCCGTGGACGCCGGGATCGGCGCTTAGCTCTTTCACCAGCTTTATCATCTCTTCCTGGGGGGCAGTCTCCGGAAGGACGTGAAGCCTGAAGCCGAACCCTTGGCTCTCAAAAGTCTTCTTTATCGTATTGGCATAACTGACGGAAGCGGGGTCCTCCCCGGCTCTGACTACGGCAATGGTTGGGGTTATGCCGTATTTTTCCTTTAAAGCGGCGGCTTCGGCGGCTAATTCCGCCTGGATTTCCTTGGCAACCGTGCGTCCGTCCAGGATTTGGGCCGACATTGAGCACCTCCTTTATAGCTTGCTCTTTACAAGTTCGTAGACCTCTTCCTTGAGGTTGGATTTGCCCTCCAGAAGCTTATCAAGCTTGGCCTGTGCTTCTTTCTTGAAGGCTTCGTCTTTTATCCAGCCCAAGTTTATGAGCACGTTGAGGGCAGCGCTGCGCAGTCCTGCCTCGGCCATGACCACAGCTACGCCGGCATCGCTCACGGCGTTGATGTTGCCCTTCTCAGCTACAGGCCGGCACAATTCCATAACTTTGACGCAAGCTTCTGCCACCCTGAGGGGGACTTTGGTTGCTTCTTTCAGGGCTTTCTCCAAGGCTTCTTCCCGGGCTGCTTTCTGCTCCTCGGTATCCCTGGGCATTTTCATCGCTTCTGAGACCCTGGTGTAAGCGGCAACATCTTCTTCCAGAAGGCTCATTAGCTCCTGGCGCAGGCTTTCCGATTGGCCAAGTATGGCTTTTATTTCCTCCTCAACATCAGCATACTTCTTCTTGCCAACGGTCAGGTTGCAGACCATGCTTACCAAGGCTGCGCCCATCGCTCCGGCTAAAGCGGCCACGCTCCCTCCGCCAGGAGCTGGGGCGGAGCTGGCAAGTTCGTCCATGAACTGGAAAATCGGCTTTTCGGCAAGCATGGGAACCTCCCCTTACACCGTTACCGTTTTCAGCACTGGGGTCACATCAATGAAGTGCTTCTGGAACCCCAGTTCTTCAGGCTTAAGGCCGAAGGCGAGGCCGAGGAGTTGAGTTATGTAAATTACCGGCATCTGGTAATCCAGGCCCAGGAGGTTCTGGCGTGTATCCAGGTTTATCTGGCAGAGTGGGCAAGCGACCACAATGGCCTGCGCGCCAACATCGTGGGCGTCTTCAATTATGCGGCGAATCATGCCCAGCACCGCATCCGTTTTGCTCAGGGTAACCGAACCACCGCAACAGTAGGTCTTGTAGGACCAATCCAAGCTCCTGGCCCCGGTAACTTCCACAAGCCTATCCATGATTACCGGGTATTCGTAGTGCGGTGCCCGCACGATTTTGGGCGGCCTCGTAATTAGGCAACCGTAGTAGCTTACCACTCTCAGCCCTTCCAAGGGGCGAGTTACTTTGGCCGCAATTTTATCCAGGCCGACCTCTTCAAGGGCCTCAAGGAGGTGCAATACCTGGATGCCACCTTTATACTCGTAGCCGGTCTTCTCCTTTACGGCCTTGGCCAGCTCCTCGTTGCGCTGGACGTCATACACAGCCGCTTTGAAGCGGGAGTAGCAGGCAGAGCAGGGCATCATCACTTTCTCAAGGCCGGCTTTCTCAAATATTGCCATGTTCTGCATCGGCAGGGCGGCAGCGAGGACGTGGTCAGTTGAGTGAGCGGGGGAGGTCCCGCAGCATATCCATCCTTCAGGCTCGTATAGGTTTACCCCCAAGTGTTTGAAGACTGCCCGCACCGATAGGTCATACTCGGCGGAGGTGGAGTGGAGGGAGCAGCCTGGGTAGTAGCCCAAGGCGCCTTTTGGGGCTTTGCCTTCGGCCTTGCCGGGGCGAGCAGGCAGAAGCCTGAGCTTGCCCTTCAGGAACATCTTTATGCCCATTGGCACATCCCGCTGGAGGACGCCTTTGAAGTCCAAGCTCCTGCTCAGGAGCATCCGGAGGTACATTTCCGCCATCATCCCCAGCTCATACATTCGGCCGAAGAGGCGGATGTTGTTTACACCGGCCTTGGTGAAGGAGTAAACTTCTGGGAGAGGCGAAGGAATCCCCCGCTTCTGCGCCTCCACTTTCACCACATCCATTATCCGAGCGATGTCCAGGTCCTGCGGGCAACGGGTGCTGCAGGTGTAGCAAGTAGCGCAGAGCCAGGCAGTCCGAGAACGAAGGACTACATCATCGCGGCCCAATTGGAGGTAACGCATGAGCTGATGGGGGTAAAGGTCAAATTTATCCGCCAGAGGGCAGCCATTGGTGCACTTCTTGCACTGATAGCAGAGGTAAACGTTAGTGCCGAGTTCCTTGTTAATCAGCTGGGCAAGTTCCCCCATTGTTAAGCCTCCTTAAGTCAAGTTAGACTTCTGGCCTTGGGTAGAGGCCGGCCATTTCCACGATTTGCGGCACGGCTTCTTCCCACTCTATGGCCATTATATGGACACCGGCTACGCCAGGGATTTCTTTGACTTGCTGGATTATCTCCACGCAAATCTTTATCCCCTCTTCCTTCTGCTTCTCCTTAGGGGTCTTGCGCATCCTTTCCACGATTTCTTCCGGAACATCCATCCCCGGCACTTTGGTAGCCATGTACTTAGCTGCGCCGTAGCTCTTTATCGGCCCAACCCCGGCCAAGATGTAGACCTTCTGGTCAAGGCCGAGGTCCCTCACCCGCTGCATGAACTGGGCAAATTTGGGAACGTTGTAGATTAGCTGGGTCTGGATGAAGCGGGCCCCAGCTTTCACCTTCTTCGCTAACCGGTAAGGACGGAAGTCAAACGGGTCGGCAAAGGGGTTTTCGGCTGCTCCGAGGAAGAACCGGACCGGTCCCCCCTCTATCTCCTCTCCGTTGGCGAATACCCCTTCTTCCCCCATCCTGTGGACGATTTGGAGGAGCTGGATGGAGTCTAAGTCAAACACTCCCTTGGCCTCGGGGTGATTGCCGAAGCTCTGGTGGTCGCCGGTAAGGGCCAAGAGGTTGCGGACCCCCAAAGCGTAAGCTCCCAATAGGTCGCTCTGGATGGCAATGCGGTTCCGGTCTCGGCAAGTCATCTGCATTGTGGGCTCTATTCCGAGGTCAAGGAGGATTTTGGCTACGGCCATTGAGCACATGCGCACTACTGCCGTCTGGCAATCGGTTATGTTGACAGCATCTACCGTTCCCTTTAGGTATTGGGCTTTGCGCTCAATAACGGAGCGGTCGGCACCTTTCGGTGGCCCGCATTCGCCGGTAACCGCAAAATAGCCTTTGGTCAAGATTTTTTCCAATCGGCTTACAGGAGCTTGCTCAGTCATCTTTTCAACTCCTCCGCAAAGGCTTTTAGGATATAGCCGGCAAAGCGCTCAAAATCATCCAAGTCCTTTTGCAGGACCCAGTAAACCGCTTCGGAGTCAACCTCCATGTAGAAATGCACCAAGCGGTTCCGAAGCCTAACCATCTGGATAGCGGTGTCAAGGAAATCGTCTGGGATTATGCCGTTTTCCCAAAGAACCCTGAAAGAATCGGCGTAATCGCTGGGGGTGCGCCATCTCTCCGAGGCTATTATGTGATTGGCTATGTCAATGCATATTTGGATGGCAGTCTGGAGCAGGTGCTTGGCGCTCTCTACCTTGGTGAAATCTTTCAGGAATTCCTCCCTTGGGAACGAAGCCAGCTTCCTGAGCTTGCCCACAGTCTCTTCAAGGCGGTTCAGCAAATTCCTGACCACTTCGGGCTTTACCACAGCCTCCTCCCCCAATAGTGGCCTTATGGAGGCCCTTTGCTCTGCCACGTAAATGGGTTTGTAGTCAAAATACCTACTCCAGGCGTAAGTTTCAAATCCGACCCGGTGCCCATCATCTCGGCAGTAAATCTCTTTCCCCTCGCAGGTGACGGCCCCAAGCAAAATGGCCGGAGCATTGTTGATGACCCGAACCTCGGCGTTTTGGGCCCCGGTTATATCCGCAATTGCTTGCTCTATCCTCAACTCTAAGGCTAACTGCTCCCTCAGGCTCATCTTAGCCAAATGACTTTCTTCCACAACCACGGCTACGTCTAAATCCGAGAAGGGGTGCGGTATCCCCGCTGCAACCGAGCCGTATACATAGGCCACATCCACCGGGAATGGCCCGAATATTTCCCCAGCTTTCTCCTTCAATCGGGCGATTACTCCGTCCATGCCTACATTTCCATAAATTCCAGCCTTTCTTCTTCCCTGACGATTTTTCTTGGTCCGCCGCCTCCGGCGGGGCGCCAGTCCTTGGGCCCCATGATTTCCATGAGGGCATCAAGCCTGCCCATGGCCTTGAGTTTTTCGTAGATTAGGTGCCAAGCACAGTCAATTTCGGGGTTGACCTCGCACTTGCCGTTCTGGGAACCGCCGCATGGGCCGTTCAGGAGGTTCTTGGAACAGCGGGCTATGGGGCAAATCCCGCCGGTCAAGGCCAAGACGCAGTTCCCACAGCCAGCACATCGCTCAACAAAAACCCCCGCCTCTATGGGCATCCCCATCATCACGGTGTTGAGAGCGGGGAGGACGATTTTATCGGGGTAACGTTCGGCCATGGCTTGGACCCCAACCCCGCAGGCCATGGAGAGGACGGCATCTACACTTCGCACCATATCGGCAATGGGGTCTATGAATTCCCACTCGCACTGGCGCTGGACGGTGTGTTCCACTGTTTCCAGAGGTTTTCCTTCAAGCTGGCGGGCCATCCTAAGCTCTGCCGCCAAAATCCCAACTTGCTTTTCCCCACCGGAAAAGTCCACGGTAACACAGGTCCCACAGCCCAAGATGAGGATGCGGTTGAAAGGTGCTACCATGGCTTTTATTTCTTCAAACGGCTTACGGTTGGCAATTATCATTTCCTGGCCTCCTTTCGCAGCGGATTAGGACCAAGTTTCTTTATCCTCTCGGTCATCTCGGCCGCAACCTCGGCAAAGCGGGCCCCCTCGGCCGAGGACATATAATACATTTCAAGGCGCTCTTTGTCAAGGCCTATTTCTTCAAGCAGCTTCTTGGCGTATTGGACTCGCTTCGTGGCTTTTATGTTCCCACTTTCAAAGTGGCAGTCTCCTATCCTGCACCCGGCTACTATGACCCCATCGGCACCTTTTTCAAAGGCGGTGAGGATGTGGTGGACGTCAATCCGGCCGGTGCAGGGGATTTTTACGACGCGGATGGAGGCAGGGTACTGCAAGCGCATCACCCCTGCCAGGTCGGCAGCGCCGTAGGCGCAGTAATGGCAAGCAAAGGTTACGATTATTGGCTCAAACTCGGTCATTGCGCTATCTCCGCAAAGAGAGCTTCAACCTTGGCTTCAATTTGGTCATCCCGGTAATGCATGAGCTGTATCGCTTTAGCCGGGCACTCAGCGACACAAACTCCGCAGCCGTGGCACTGGGCTGGCTCTATGTAAGCTGCACCTTTTATCCCCCCAGCCCCTATCAAGGTTGGCTCAATGCGGGGGACTTTGTAAGGACAAACCCGGACACAGGTTAGGCAAGCCACGCACTTCTCCGGGCTAACTACGGCTACAACCCCGCCTACTTTGAGGGTATCCTGGGCTAAGATGGTAATGGCCCGGCCAGCCGCAGCCTTGGCCTGAGCTATGGTCTCATCCAGATGCTTGGGCCAGTGCGCAACTCCGGCCATGAAAATCCCATCGGAGGCAAAGTCCACAGGGCGAAGCTTTATGTGGGCTTCCCAGAAGAAGCCTTCGGCTGTAACCGGGACCTTAAGGATTTTGCCCAGCTCCTCAACCCCTTCGGAAGGCACTACCCCAACGCTCAGGACCAGAGGGTTAGCCCTAAGCTCAACTTCTTCCCCAATCTCCACATCCTTCACCTTAACCCTCAATGCCCCATCGCTCGGCTCAACCTCGGGCTTTGCTGCACCATCGTAGCGGATGAAAATTACCCCTTTCTCACGGGCCAAGGTGTAATAGCGTTCCCTGAGCCCGTAGACCCTTATGTCTCGGTGGAGGATGTAGACCGGCAAATCGGGGCGGAGTTCCTTGAGCTTAAGGGCATTCTTGAGGGCTTGGGTACAGCATATCCCCGAACAGTATTTCTCGGCCAAATCATCGGCGCACTGAACCATGACCACAGGGCCAGGGAAAGATTCGCCTTGAGCGATTTTCTCCTCCAGCTCCTGCTGGGTAAGGACTACCGGATGCTGACCGTAGAAGTAAGAATTGGGCTTATTTTCCCTCCCACCCGTAGCCACAATTGTAACCCCGTGCTCAACGGCGAAGCGGCGGCCATCAGGTCCTTCCAGGACGGCGAAGAAGTTCCCAGCAAAACCTGAATGTTCTACAACCTTGGTGCCAAGGTGGACGGTTATGAGGGGATGAGAAGTGACTTCGGCTACGAGCTTTTCCAGGAATGCGCGTGGGTCATCGCCCTCAAGGGTGTAGTGGATGCGGCGGAGGTTCCCGCCCAGTTCGCTCTCCCTTTCCACCAAGTGGACAGGGAAACCCTGCCGGGCGAGGGAGAGGGCAGCAGTCAACCCAGCCACCCCTCCTCCTATCACCAAGGCCGATTTGCGGACCGGCACGTCTATCATGTGGAGGGGTTCAAGCTTGGCTGCCCTGGCTACGGCCATCCTCACCAGGTCCTTAGCCTTCTCCGTAGCTTCCTTCCAGTTGCGGGAGTGAACCCAGGAGCATTGGTCGCGGATGTTGGCCATCTCAAACAAGAAGGGGTTGAGGCCGGCCTGGCGGATTGTATCCTGGAACAAAGGCTCATGGGTGCGCGGAGTGCACGAGGCTACGACCACTCGGTTCAAGTTGTGCTCTTTTATGGCCTGCTTTATCAGCTCCTGGGTATCCTGGGAGCAGGTGTAGAGGTTATGGGTAGCGTAGACTACGCCTGGCAAGGAGCGGGCATATTCGGTTACAGCTTCCACATCCAGAAAGCCAGCGATGTTGGAGCCGCAGTGGCAGACGAATACTCCGATACGCGGCTCCTGGCCGCTCACGTCAATCTCCGGTGGGTAAACGGGAAAGGCGATTTCAGTCCCCCTGGCCTGAGCCAGGATTTCCCCTACTGCCCCCGCAGCGGCGCTCCCTTCCACAACCGAGGAAGGTATATCCTTAGGGCCGGAGAAGACTCCGGAAGCAAAAACTCCCTCCCTACCCGTCGCCAAGGGATTGAACAGGGAATTTTCCACAAAGCCATAAGCATCGGTTTTTATCCCCAGCCTGCGCGCCAGCTCTTTCACATCCTCCGGAATTTCCATCCCTACCGAAAGCACTACGAGGTCAAAGCGGTCCTCTTTGACTTTGCCCGCTTCCTCGTAGCGCACCACAATGTCCCTGGTTTGGGGGTCCTCAAACAGGGCCGATACCCGGCTTCGGGTGTAGGTGATGCCGTATTCCTCCTGGGCCCGCTTGAAGTAAGCCAAGTAGCCCTTGCCGAATGCCCTCATGTCCATGAGGAAGATTTGGCAGAAGGTATCAGGCTCATGCTCTTTGGCCATTATCGCTTGCTTTGTGGCGTACATGCAGCAAGCCGAGGAGCAGTAATCGTGCTCCTTGTCCCTGGAGCCTATGCATTGGAGCCAAGCAATGCGCTTTGCTTTCTTACCATCGGATGGCCGGAGGACATGCCCTTCGGTTGGGCCGGAGGCGGAAAGGAGCCTCTCAAACTGGATAGAAGTCACCACATTGGGGAAGCGCCCGAAGCCATACTCCTCCAAAGTTGAGGGGTCAAATGGCTTGTATCCCGGGGCCAGGACCACTGCCCCCACTTCAAGTTCAATGAGCTGCTCTTTCTCTTCGTGGGTCTCTTTGGTAACAGCTTTGGCCTGGCAGGCATAAACGCATTCCAAGCACTCGGAGCAGATTCCGCACTGGAGGCAGCGCTCGGCCTCAGCCCGAGCTTGCTCCTCGCTCAAGGGCAGGACCATCTCGCGGAATGTGGTCTTGCGTTCGTCTAAGGGGATGAGCTCAGGCTCGGCCCTTGGGGCAGGCTTGACCTTGCCTTCTTCTACCAGCTTAAGGGCTTCCTCTTTGCTCCACCGGACAACTTTCCAGGATTTTTCTTCCTCTTTGAGGGGCAGGCCTTGGAGGTAACGGTCTATCATCCGAGCGGCCTTGTGGCCCAGAGCTACTGCGTGGATTATGAAGTTAGTGCCGGGCACTACCCCGCTTCCGGCGAATATCCCAGGTATCTGGGTCTGGAGGGTCTCCAGGTCACCGTAAAGCTTATCGTAAGGAGGCTCAAGGAAGGATAGGTCCGAAAGCTGCCCGACGGCCTTTATCACGGCATCCACTTCCAAGGTGAATTCGGTGCCTGGAACCGGGACGCGCCGCTCTACCCCGTCCTTGGTCACAGTTTTAACTTGGGCGCATTCCACCCCTACAACCCGGCCGTTGTTGCCCAGGATTCTGGTCACTGCCACCCCTTCCAGTAGCTCAACCCCTTCCTTGGCCACCTCTTCCAGTTCCCAGCGGTAGGCCGGAAGCTCTTCCTTAGTGCGGCGGTAAATCAGGTAAACCTTTTCGCTTCCCAGGCGAACCGAAACGGCAGCGGCATCAATAGCCGTTATCCCTCCCCCGACTACCGCCACCCTTCGGCCTACTTTGTGCCTCCAGCCGAGGTTCACTTCCCGGAGGAATTTGAGGGCAGGGATAACTCCTTCCAAGTCCTCCCCTTCAATGTTGAGAGGCCTATCCCCGGCTACTCCCACGGCCAGGAATACGGCATCGTATCCTTCCTGAAGGAGCTTCTCCGGGTTGCGGATGGGGGTATTGAGGCGGAGCTCCACCCCCAGCGCCAGGATGTCGTCAATATCGCGCTGGAGGATGGCCTTTGGAAGGCGATGTTCAGGGATGGCTACGCGCATCATTCCTCCAGCTACGGGAAGGGCTTCAAAGACTGTTACCCCGTAGCCCATGAGGACCAAATCTCTGGCGGCGGTAAGGCCAGCAGGCCCTGCCCCTACTATGGCTACTTTCTGGGGTTTGGTGCGCGGGGCAGGCTTCGGGGGCTCGTAGGGGCCGTGGGTGTAAACGTAATCTACAACGAAGCGCTTGAGGGCCATGATAGCCACAGGCTCATCTATGTGGCGGCGGTTGCAGTGGCCCTCGCACGGATGATGGCAGGTGCGGCCGCAAACGCTGGGGAAGGGGTTGTCTTCCTTGATTACCCTCAAGGCGTCGTGGTAACGGCCTTCACGGATAAGGGCAATGTAGCCTTGTGCCCTCTGGCCGGCGGGGCAAGCATCTCGGCAGGGGGCTACCCCCTCTTTCTCCACAGCGTAAGCATTGGGAACAGCCTGAGGGTAACGCTTGTAAATGGCTTTGCGTTGCGAAAGCCCTCCTTCGTAATCGTTGGGCAGAGATATGGGGCAGACCCTGGCACAATCGCCGCAAGCGGTGCACCGGCTTTCATCCACATACCGAGGCCGGCGCCGGATTAAAGCTTTGAAGTTGCCTGGCTCCCCCTCCAACCGGATAAGTTCAGCTCCGGTGATTAGCTCAATGTTGAGGTTGCGCTCCACTTCCACCAACCAAGGGGAGAGTATGCACATAGCGCAATCGTTAGTGGGGAAGGTCTTGTCCAGTTGAGCCATCCTCCCCCCGATGGCGGTCTCTTTCTCCAAGAGGTAGACCTTGAAGCCGGCGGCAGCCAGATCGGAAGCGGCCCGTATACCGGCTACTCCTCCACCCACTACAAGGGCAGAGCCTTTGACCTCAGGCATCTTTGCCTCCCTAAGTATACGTAAGGTCACTGCGAGGCAGCGTAAGCCACCGAAGCACTCTTTTTACCGCCGCTCGCAATGACAATTGCCATGAAATCGCGCCACCAGGCCATGCAAGGCTTGCGGTTAACCAATGGAACAAATCCCACGCGCTCAGCCCAGCGGCTTTGCGTCCCCTTTGGTGAATTAAGGAGGGAAACACTCTTTGCTTCAACGTCCATCTTTGTTACTTATTTAGGCTTAAAGCCATTTTTGAGTGGATTTGGCCCTATTTTCTTGAGCCTTTCCACCATCGTGCTTACGGCGTTGGCGAAAGTTCCTCCTTGCCCGCCGGACATGTAGAAAATTTCCAGCCGTTCGCCCCCAAGGCCTATCTCATCCAAAAGCTTCTTGGCATACTGAACCCGCCTGGTAGCTTGGACATTGCCGTGGAAGTGATGGCAGTTTCCGATGGGACAAGCCACTACCATAACGCCATCGGCTCCCTTCTCAAAAGCTTCAAGGATGTAGCGCACGTCCAATTTGCCAGTGCACGGGAAGCGAATCAGTTTGGTGTTTGGAGGATATTGGATGCGCAAAGCGCCCGCTGTATCGGCAGCCATGTATCCGCAATAGATGCAGGTAAAGAGGGTGATTTCTGGCTGGTACTCCACAGCTTCCACCTCGCTCAAAAAGTGATGAGACTTCTCCTCAACTTATCAAAGTTCTCCAAAGCTTTACCCGCCCCCAAAGCCACACAAGCCAATGGATTATCGGCCACATAGCAAGGGACACCCGTCTCCTTCGTGAGGAGACGGTCTATGTTCCTCAAAAGAGCTCCCCCGCCGGTAAGGAGCATCCCTCGGTCAATTATGTCCGATGCTAACTCCGGCGGGGCTTTCTCCAGAACCCGCTTCACCATCCCCACGATGGCTTTCAAAGGCTCGGCTATGGCCTCGGTAACCTCATCGGAATTGACCACAACCGTTTTAGGCAGGCCTGTAACCAAGTCCCTGCCCTTGACTTCAGTTTGAAGCTTTTCTGGCAGAGGCAAAGCACTCCCTATCTCTATCTTCACCGCTTCCGCCGTCGCTTCCCCTATCTGGAGGTTGTATTTTTTCCGGATGTAGGAGGCGATGGCTTCGTCAATTTTAATCCCCCCAACCCGGACGGCATCGGCTACCACAATTTCGTTCATGGAGATTATTGCCGCTTCGCTTATCCCACCACCTATGTCTACCACCATATTTCCGGTAGGGGTATGGATGGGCATGCCCGCGCCTAAGGCTGCGGCCAAGGGTTCAGGTATGAGGTAAACCTCCTTGCCTCCAGCCTGAATGCCGGCATCGTGGACTGCCCGCGTCTCCACGCTGGTTATCCCTACCGGAGCACTTATCATCACCCTGGGCTTGAAGGGGTTCAAGCGCCCGCAGACTTTCTCCAGAAAGTGACGGAGTATGGCCTCTGTCACCAGATAATCGGCTATGACTCCGTCCTTGAGAGGGCGCATGACCTCTAAGCTTTCCGGGGTGCGCCCCTGCATGGTCAAGGCCTCTTTGCCTATGGCCACAATCTTCTTCTCCTTCTTGGAAACGGCTACGATGGAAGGCTCTTGGATGACAATCCCCTTGCCTTTGACGTAGATTATTATGTTGTAAGTGCCCAGGTCTATGCCCACCTGTTTTTCAAACATTCTCCTCTTCCTCTTCAAACTTTGGCAATTGAAGGCGGCGGTAACGTTGAGCCACTTTTATCCTGGTTACAGCTTTGCGCAGCCTGGCTTCGGCCTGAGCGAACTCCTCACGGCTCAGCCTACCCCTTTCCTTGAGCGATTCCAAAGCTCGGCGGCGTGCCTCCTCCGCCCGAGCGATGTCTATCTCCTCGGCCCTCTCGGCAGTATCGGCAAGCACTATAACTTTATCTTTGTAGACCTCCATGAACCCACCGCCTATGGCGAAAGAAAGCTCCTCCTGGCCTTTCTTGACCCTGAGCTCCCCGATGCTGAGGGCGGTGAGAAGAGGGGCATGCTTGGGTAGTATTCCAAGCTGGCCTTCAACTCCAGGCGCTATCACCATGTCAACTTCATCGGAAAAAACCAGCCTTTCTCCCGTGACTATCTCCAAGCGTAGGGGCATTTTCCCATCCTTTACCTCAAAGTCTTGGCCTTCTCCACGGCCTCATCTATCGTCCCGACCATGTAGAAGGCCTGTTCTGGGAGGTCATCGTGCTTGCCTTCCAGGATTTCCTTGCAACCCCTGACCGTCTCTTTTATCGGAACGTAAACCCCAGGTCTTCCGGTGAAAGCCTCGGCCACGAACATTGGCTGGGTTAAGAAGCGCTGCAGCTTCCGGGCCCTGGCCACAATCAGCTTATCCTCTTCCGATAGCTCCTCTATCCCCAAGATGGCGATTATGTCCTGGAGGTCCTTGTAGCGCTGGAGGACACGCTGGACCTCCCTGGCCACGTAGTAATGTTCCTCACCGACAATCCTCGGGTCCAGAATTCTGGAGGTAGAGGCCAGCGGGTCAACGGCTGGGTAAAGGCCTTGCTCGGCCAGAGAGCGCTCCAGAGCTATGGTAGCGTCTAAGTGGGCGAAGACCGAGACCGGGGCCGGGTCGGAGTAGTCATCGGCCGGGACATATATGGCCTGGAAGCTAGTGATTGAGCCCTTACGGGTAGAGGTTATGCGTTCCTGGAGTTCGCCCATCTCTGTTGCAAGCGTAGGCTGGTAACCGACGGCGCTGGGCATCCGGCCCAAGAGGGCAGAAACCTCCGAACCGGACATCACGAACCGGAAGATATTGTCAATGAAGAGGAGCACATCCATCCCTTGGTCCCTGAACCACTCGGCCATAGTTAGAGCGGTGAGGCCTACCCTTAGCCTAACCCCTGGCGGCTCGTTCATCTGCCCAAAGACCATCACGGTTTTATCCAGAACGCCGGCCCTCTTCATCTCCAGCCAGAGCTCATTCCCCTCGCGGCTCCTCTCCCCAACCCCGGCAAATACCGATACTCCTCCGTGCTCAATGGCAATGTTGCGGATTAGCTCCATTATGATGAAGGTCTTGCCGACTCCCGCTCCGCCGAAGACTCCGGTTTTGCCTCCTTTGGTGAAAGGAGCCACCAAATCTATGACCTTAAGGCCGGTTTCAAAAACTTCTACTTCGGTGACTTGCTCCTCAAAGGGCGGGGGAGGCCTGTGGATTGGGCGGTATTCATCGGCTTGGACGGGCCCAAGGCCATCTATCGGCTCACCCAAGACGTTGAAGATTCGGCCCAAAGTTCCTTTGCCCACGGGGACCATTATTGGTGCCCCGGTATCGTAGGCATCCATCCCGCGGCGTAAGCCATCGGTTGTATCCATGGCTACACAGCGGACCCAGTTATTGCCGATGTGCTGCTCTACTTCCACAACGAGGCGCCTACCATCTCCAAGGGGTATCTCAATTGCGTTGTAGATTTCGGGCAACTCAACCCCTTCGGGGAACTCCACATCCACAACCGGCCCCATTATCTGGACCACCCTACCCTTGCTGCCTTTGGCCATGGCTCTACCTCCAAGGCTTGGAGCTATCATAGTTTACCAGAAAATGCCAAAATAGGCAAGATTGACCAAAGTTTGTGCTAAGAGGAACAAGCCAACCCTTTGCCCCTTCACGCCGACTAAAGGCCTTCGCCAAGTACGGGCTTTTCTGACCTAACCCCCTGGCCCCTTTCCCCGCGAGGGAAGGGGGAAAATTCCGGCGAATGATTGGAGGAGAGGTTAACCCTGCCACAAGTGGGGCCCAAAACCC
>JAPWUT010000105.1 GCA_028275425.1 Anaerolineae bacterium
GCCCACCCCCGTTGGCTAAGGGTTTACTAGCGTATTGGGTCCCACTCGTGGCGGGTTTGCTAATGTGGGCGACTCGCTCCCTCTTTTGGTTTTGTGGGGGGACACCCCCACGCCCCCGCCAGGGGGGTTGTGCCCCTGGCCCCCCCTTTTGCCCACCCCCGTTGGCTAAGGGTTTACTAGCGTTTTGGGTCCCACTCTTGGCGGGTTAACCTCTCCCCCAACCCCGCCTTTGCCAGAATTCTCCCCCTTCCCTCGCAGGGAAGGGGGTCAGGGGGTTAGGTCGGAAAGGCACATCCCCCATACCCCCTGGGAGGGGGAGCAAGCCCCCTCCACCCCCAGTTTAATTAAGGTCGGCGAAGGCCGACTTCTGTCAAAGAGGCTGACTTCAGTCGGCGTGAATGGGGACATCCCCCAACCCCCCCGCCATGGAGCTCCGCCCCCTGGACCGCCCTTTGCCCACCCTCGTGGGCTGAGAGCTTGCCAGCGTTTTGGGTCCCGCTCATAGGCTGACCTCTCCCCCACTAAATTTTACCCCTTCCCTCGCAAGGAAGGGGGAATCAGGGGGTTAGGTCCGAAAAGCACATCCGCCAAAGGCCAAATTTGCCTTTGGGAAGAACTTGTGCTAAAATGAAATTAGCCCTGCTGTGTGCGTGATGCGAAAAGGGGGTTCGAGCCAACACCCGACCCAGGGAAGCTTCCACGAGAGGGGATGCGTTAGCCCGCAGGGCGAGGCAGTAACCGAAGGGAAGCTTCCAAGGTAAATTTTAGGGGTCGAACCAGTTCGCACACGGCACAGCGGGGATTTTTGTTGGAAAGGCTAAGGGAATGGAAACCGCCCAGGAAGGAGCTCTGGTACTGCTCATAAGCCAGAAAGGAAAGCGCTTTATCCTCAGGATTTCACCAGGAAAACGCTTTGAGACTCAGTTCGGCTTCATAAAGCACGAGGATTTAATCGGTAAACCGTTCGGGACTGAGGTCCAGACTCACTTGGGCCACAGGTTCCTCCTTTTGGAGCCATCTACCTTTGACTTAATCCAGTCTATCCCGCGGGTGACCCAGATAATCTACCCCAAGGATGCCGGATACATAATCCTCAGGTTGAACTTGCAGCCCGGCAAGAGGGTCGTGGAAGCTGGAACTGGAAGCGGTGCCCTTACTATGGTCTTAGCCAAGGCTGTGATGCCTTCCGGGCGGGTTTATTCCTACGAGGTAAGGCCGGAGATGCTCAGGCTCGCCCGTCGCACCTTGGAAATGGCCGGGGTGCTGGATTACGTTGAGCTAAAGGAGAGGGATATAGCCTCTGGGTTTGATGAGAGGGATGTGGATGCCCTTTTCTTAGACCTACGCACGCCGTGGGAGTACCTGGCTCAGGCTAAGGAAGCCCTCAAGCCCGGTGGCTTCTTCGGAGCTTTGGTCCCTACCACAAACCAGGTTGTGAGCCTTCTGGAGGGGTTGGAAAACCATGGCTTTGTGGACGTTGAGGTGGAGGAGCTATTCCTCAGGCCGTACAAGGCTGTTCCGGAAAGGCTTCGCCCTGATGACCGGATGGTAGCGCACACAGGTTACCTAATCTTTGCCCGGAAGGCAGAAGTTGCCGGGAAGGAATGGTTCTCCTTCAGGATAGGCAGGGCCTGGCGGTTCCAGAGGGAGGAGCTTGACGAGGAAATCAACGGTTGAATTTGACTATGGTTACGCCTTCCCCGCCCTCGCTCGGTATGGCGTGGTAGAACGAGGCCACAAGGGGGTGCTCGGCTAAGTAATCCCACAAGGCTTGGCGCAGAGCACCAGTACCTTTCCCGTGCACTATCCTTACTTTTTCAAGCCCCGCCAGAAAAGCCTTGTCCAGATAATCGTCCAAGAGCAAGAGTGCCTCTTCAACCCTCATCCCGCGCAGGTGGATTTCGTTTGGGACCTTAGCTGGCTTTGGAGCGATTATTGTCTCGGCTCGGGGGATGTTTAGAGGCGCGGTCTGGCGTTTCTCAATCCGTTCCAGAGGAACTCTTATCCTCCAGTTGTCCACCAGAACAATTGCTTCCCCTTCCATCAGGGCCACAACTTCCCCGAAGGAGTTGAGGCCGTGCACCCAAACGCAATCCCCAACGGAAATCGGCCCTGGGGCAGGCGGTGGAGGGGGTTTGGGCAGGCTTTCCTCCAGCTTCTTCACCTCTTGCACTATTTCCCTCAAAGCTTCCGGGGTACGGTGGGCTTCGGCTTCCGACTTCAAGCGGGCAAGCTCGGCTCGGAACCTTTCAATTTCTTCCTGGGCTTTCTGGCGGGCTTCTTCCAGGATACGATGCCGCTCTTTCTCCAGCTCTTCTAACTTCTGGCGGGCTTCCTCTTCCCAGAGCTTGGCCTTCTCCAAAGCTTTGCGTGCCTCTTCTTCCATCTCCTTGGCTTTTCGGTAGGATTCTTGGATTTGGGCCAAGAGGGCCTCGGTCTCAAGCCTTTGGGGAGGCAAGAATTCCCTGGCCTGCTGGATTATTTGGGGGTCAAGGCCGAGCCTGGAGGCTATTATCAGCGCGTTGGATTGCCCCGGAAGCCCTACTTTTAGGGTGTAAGTTGGGGCGAGGGTTTCGGGGTCAAATTCCATGGAAGCGTTTTCTACTCCTGGGGTAGCATAGGCATAGGCTTTGAGCTCGGAAATGTGGGTGGCGACCAAAGTAGTGATGCTCCTTCCCCTGAGGTGGGCAAGGATGGCCCTGGCCAAAGCTGCCCCTTCCACAGGGTCAGTCCCTGCACCAAGCTCATCCAGTATCACCAAGGAGCGGGAATCGGCCAGGTTCAGAATCCGCACTATGTTACCCATGTGGGAGGAGAAGGTGGAGAGGCTTTGCTCTATGGACTGCTCATCTCCGATATCGGCATATATCCCTCGGAAGACGGAGAGGGATGAGCCCTCTTGAGCTGGGATGGCAAGTCCCGCTTGGGCCATTAGCGCCAGAAGGCCTGCTGTCTTCAGAGTCACGGTCTTCCCGCCGGTGTTGGGGCCGGTTATCACCAGGATGAAGTAGTCATCGGTTATGTAGATGTCTACGGGCACGACTCTGCGGGGGTCCAGGAGGGGGTGGCGGGCTTTTTTCAAGGATAAGGTTGAGCCTGGGTGGACGAAGGAATCTTTAAGGAAAGGGCCTTTCCACGGGACCAGTTTGGGGATGACGGAGTTGGTGGCTAAAGCGTAGTGGGCTTTGGCCAAGGCCAGGTCAATTTCGGCCATGATTTCCACCGTGCGCCGGAGGTACGGCTCTTCCTCGGCCAGGATGCGGGTGAAGCGGGCTAAAATCCTGCGGATTTCTTCCTCCTCCAGGAGTTGCAGTTCCCTGAGCTGGTTCCCCAGTTCCACCACTTCCAGAGGCTCTATGAAGACTGTAACTCCGCTGGCGGAGATATCGTGGACGAGGCCGGGGATGCGGTTTTTGAATTGGGCTTTAACAGGTATCACGTAGCGCCCGTGGCGTTCGGTTATGATTGGCTCTTGGATGAAGTGAGCGAGGGCAGGGGATGAGAGGATTTCTTGCAGGCGGTTCAAGAGGTTATCGCGAGTTTGCCTGAGCTCCTGGCGCAAGCGCTTGAGCTCGGGGGAGGCATCGTCCAAGACATCACCTTGGTCGTTTATGGCCTGCCCGATTTCGCGTGCCAGCCAAGTGTAATCCTCCATGCCCTTGGCCTTCGCCGAAAGCAGTGGGGCTTTTTCGGCGTAGCGAGTCATGGCCCGCCTCAGGCGGGAGGCGGCCAGGATGGTGCTCTTTACGGCCAATAGTTCCTGAGGCAGAAGGATTTGGAACTTTGAAGCCTTTTCCAGGAGAGGGCGGATTTCTACCGCTCCGGCCAAGGAGATATCGGCTTTCTCCTTGAGGAGGGAGATGGCCTCGGCCGTTTCCCGAAGCCTGAGCTCTACTTCTTTCTCATCGGGGGAAGGGCGCAGGGAAAGGGCAAGCTCGCGGCCTCCTTCAAAGGACGTGTAGTAGGCCAGCTTCTCCAGGATTTTGAAGAACTCAAGGGTCTGAAGGTCCTTCTCTTGCACTAAGCTCTACCTCTCGCAGGCGAAAATTTTCACTTCGCCTTTATCATACACCAAGGTTGCAAAACGGGCGAATTTCCCCTCCATCTCCGGGGTCAGGCCATAGGTCTCTCGCTCAAGAGGGCCAATGTAGATGTAGCGGATGTTGTATTTTTCAGCGATCGCTCGTGCCTCTTCGGGGTCAAGGGAAGTGTAAATCCTGGAGATGTCGGGCTTGCGCCGTGCTGGCTCCTCGTAGGAACCGCGCCACTGCAGTTCGTGGAAATCCCAGCCTAAAACGGTAGGAAGGCCGGTATGGGTGGCCACGCGGCCGTAGTAAGTGTAGGAGCCGCCTGTAGCTTCCAGGATAACGGGCGCACCTACGACGTTTTTGTTGAGCCAAGAAATGGCTTCGTAATCGGCCGGGTTAGTGCGGGCCAGGTAAGCAGTTCCGTCAAGGGTGAGGATATCCCTCCCTTCGGCAAGGGTCCTCGTTAACGAAGAAGCCAGGGGGTAATAGAGGCCGGTGAATATGGTCAAGAGCACGAGGCTTCTCCACAAGGTTCTAATAAGCCCCGGTGCCGAAAGTTTGTATAAAGCGAAGGCCGAGGCCAGCCCCATCATGACCCAGGCCTGGTAGTAGAACTTGAACACGGTGTTCATCCTGGTGCCGAAGGAATCCCTTATGTAGACGAACTCTACGGCCAATGTGAGGGAGAGGCTTGCAAGCCAGAGGAGTAAGGCGAAAGCCGATGGCCCTTCTTTCTTAGGAAGGGAAAGCAAGGCCAAGATTATCGTGGGTATGAGGATGGCAGGGAGGGGGCGGTGGATTAGGGAGCAAAGGAGGGCCAAGAAGATGGCCACCCCTATCAAAGCGAACTCAGTCCGAGGGAGGCGCAGCGGGAAGAGGAGGACTGGTCCGGCCAGCAAGAAAGGGGCAAACATGATGAAATACTGGTGGACTTTCGTGGAGTTGAAGAGCACGGGCAAAATTCCCCCGGCCTGGGAGCGGAAACCGATGTAGAAAGGCAGGTACAGAGTCACCCCTAAGGCTCCCCAAGATAAGGCGAGCTTTAGGACCTTCCCCCAAGTAATTTCACCTTTGCCGGCGGATAGACCCAGCACGGCTGCCGTCCCTGTTAGGGCCAAGTAGATGGGGAAATCCCAAGTGTTCAGGAAAGCGAGCCCTCCCAGGGCCAGGCTATAAAGGAAAAAGTTGGGCCAGGATGAGGCCAAGTCAGGGGAATAGAATGCGCTTAAAGCCAGAGCTATGGCCATGATAGCGAAGGGCAGGGCTAAGACGTGAGGGTGAAGGTCGCCCAAAAGGAAACTGAAGAAAGGAAATTCGTCAATCACTTCCTGGTCCTGCCCCAAGAGGTTACGGTCGTGTATGACCCTGGATGCCCTCCACCACCACCAGAAGTCCACGGGGTGGATGGATGAAGGGCAGGAGGGGGCTTGGGCCAGACCTTTCACGTCAACCCATTCCCAGAAAGAAGGCGAACCAATCCCTTTACAATGGAGTAGCTCAAGGAAGCTTTCTTGATTGCCGATGATGGCCACCAGCACAGCGCCCAGAATAGCCCAGCGAGCTGCCTGATGGAAGGAGATTTCTTCCCTTTTTACCAGCGCGTAAACTACCCCAAAGGCACCTGTGACCGTAAGGGCAAATAGCGAGGCTATCGCGAGGTTAAAAGCTACGCCTGAGGGGGTGGCCGTCCACTTAGCCAAGAAGGCCACCATTACGTAGCCGAAGTAGTAGTAGCTTATGGCGAAGCCGGAAAGCCAGGGGTCATGGGGAGGGAAAGACTGGCTCCTCAGGATAGCGTTGAGGAAAGCCAGCTCCATAGGCTTTTCGGTTCCGGAAATTTCGGGGCGGAAAGCTTTGAAAAGGGTGAAAGAGGCGAAAGCAAGGGCATGAATCAGTTCCGTAGCCAGGATAAGCTGGCGTTCCCTGGCCCAGAAGGCCTTTAAATCCTTCAGGCCCAGCTTCCAGGAGGCAAGGCCGAGCAAGGCCAGGGCAACGGCGATCCCTCCCAAGCTGTTTTGGATTAGCTCCAAAGAGCAGCCGAGCCAGAAGGCGTAAGAAGCCAGCAATAGCCCGAATGGTCTGGCGAAGGGGAAGCCTTCTCCGGGGAGTGGGGAGAATAGGCGGCGGGCCAGAGGCAAAGCCAGAAGGCCCGTGAAACTCAACGCAAGCCACCACTTCAAAGCAAAGAGCATGAATCACCCCCGCAGGCTTATTTCGCCTTGGATTTTACCAGAAGTAAGCTTTGCCCTACAACTGCATCCCAGAACTGTAAGCCTCCCATTTGCCCACCCCCGTTAGCTTAG
>JAPWUT010000106.1 GCA_028275425.1 Anaerolineae bacterium
TTCCCCCAATTCTACATTCTGGCCTCACCTAAAAGCGAGATAAGAAAGGTTGAGGACCTCAAGGGGGTTGCGATTGGAATATCCGAGGCTACCATAATCCAGTATGTGACCGAGAGGCTCCTCCAAGCTGAAGGGCTAAAGCCCGAGGAAATCAAGGAAGTGCCTGTGCCCAGGATTCCGGACCGGATGGCCGCTCTTTCTTCGGGGGATTTGAAGGCTGCTACCTTGCCTGACCCCATGGCTCTCTTGGCCATGCAGCAGGGTGCAAGGCTTATCCTGGATGATTCCCGCTACCCATTCTACAGCCTAAGCGTCTACTCCTTCCGGAAGGCTTTCGTCCAGGAGCACCCAGAAGCAGTGCGGGCTTTCCTCTTAGCGATTGAGAAGGCGGTCAAGGATATAAATTCGGACAAGGGGCGTTGGGCAGGCTTGCTGGTGGAGAAAAAGCTGGTGCCTCCAGCCCTCTCCGGTTCCTACACCATCCCCGATTTCCCCCTCGCTTCGGTGCCGAAGAAAGAGCAGTGGGATGACGTGATAAATTGGGCCATGGAAAAGGGGCTAATCCAGACCAGGCTTGCGTATGAAGAATCGGTGAAGGCGGAATTTTTGCCCAAGTGAGTGGAGAAACCTTTGTAGAAGTAAAGGGGATTGACTTTTCTTACCCTCATCAGCCTCCTCTTTTTGAGGGGTTCAGCTGGGGGATAAGGCGAGGGGAGGCGTGGGCGGTCATTGGCCCCTCGGGCTGTGGGAAAACTACCCTGCTTTACCTCTTGGCCGGCCTATTGAAGCCCCAGAGGGGAGAAATTCTGATAGCCGGCAATCCCCTGCGGCGGCCCCGGCCTGAGACCGCTTTAATCCTCCAGGATTACGGCCTTCTTCCCTGGGATACGGTGAGGGGGAATGTGGCTCTGGGGCTGCGCATCAGGGCTTTCTACGGCCCCGATGGCCTCCACGCCCCCCGCACTCCACTGCCAGGCAAGCCTGAGGCCTTGGTTGATTTCTGGCTCCAGCGCCTCGGCCTCCAAGATGTCGCCGACCGCTACCCATCCCAAATATCCGGGGGGCAGAAGCAGCGGACCGCTATCGCCAGGGCGCTTGTCCTTCGCCCCGACCTTCTCCTCATGGATGAGCCTTTCTCTTCCCTTGATGCCCCAACTCGCGAGGATTTGGAGGATTTAACCCTGGAACTGCAAGCTGAAGCCGGCTTAACCACGGTTGTAGTTACTCACAGCATAGAGGAGGCAGTCTTCCTGGGCAGGAAAATCCTTTTCCTGGGCCGCCCACCCCATACCGAGGCCATAGTTATAGAAGGGACAAAGCCGGACCGCTCCCACCCCGATTACCTTAAGACCTGCTCTTTGCTCCGCGATATGCTCAATGCCGTCAGGAGGGGTTGAATGTCCAGGCGCAGCCTCCTTTTGGCCCTTGTAGTCCTCCTCCTCGTCTGGCAGCTATTGGCCATAATCGTCCACCGGCCGATTCTTCCGGCTCCGTGGGAGGTTCTAAAGGCTTTCTTCTTGGCCTTGCCCGGCGAATTGGGCAAGCACCTGCTTTCCAGCTTCTGGAGGGTTCTGGCCAGCATAACCCTCGGAATAGTGGCAGCAGCACCGTTGGGGATTGCTATCGGCCAGAGCGCTTCCCTTAGCCGCCTCCTTTCCCCTCTCATTTACCTCCTTTACCCCATCCCCAAAGTAGTGTTCGTCCCGGTGGCTATCCTCTTCCTTGGGCTTGGCGATTTGGCCAAAATCCTCATTATCTTCCTCATCATCTTCTTCCAAATTTTGGTTCTGGTTAGGGACCAGGCGGCGGCTTTGAGGCCGGAGCTTATCCTTTCAGTGAGGAGCCTCGGGGCGGGGAGACGAGCCCTCTTCCGCTTCGTCTACCTCCCGGCCACTCTCCCGGCCATCTTCACCGCCATCCGTCAATCCACAGGGACAGCTATAGCAGTGCTTTACGTGGCAGAGCTTTTCGCCACCAAGTATGGCTTGGGCTATTACATCTACATCACTGGCAGCACCCTCTTTGACTACCCGGCCATGTATGCGGGGATATTGGCCATGAGCCTTCTGGGGCTCGGCCTATACTTCGGGGTGGATTGGCTGGAGAGGAAGCTCTGCCCCTGGCTCTTCGTCCACCCTCACTGAGTTAGGGCAGTTCTATCACTTCAAGGATGACGTGGTCCGATAGGCCGCTTTCCGTCTGGACCGGCACCCTTTCACCCGAATCGGGCTCATACATCCCGGCTATGAGGGTATAAGGGCCTGGAGGAAGGCCCGGGGGGATTGCGAGGTCGGCTTGGTCCAGCAGCCTATCGCCCTTAATCCAAGCGGTGGTAGGTAACTGCGGGAAGAAATCGGCCTGAGCATGTATTTGCCCATCAGGCCCCTTGAGGTGGAGGAAGATTTTGTAACGCTCCGGGGCCGAACCAAGGGCTGCCCAGTAGAGCGCTACCGAAATGTGCCCTACCCCTTTATCCACGTTGAACCCTTCAAGCACGGCAAAATCACCAAAGCGCGCCCCGAGCAGCTTCGGAGGCGAGCCTTCGTAAGAGGCCCCGGGCTGACGCCCTTCCACCTCAATCTCCCCCAGAACCACATATTTACCCTTACCCGCGGGTAAAATCTCACGGTTATCGGCCCGGATTAGCCCTAAAATTAGGGGGTAGCGGCCGGGAGGGATTTCGCCTGGAACGTAAAACTTGACTTCGTCCAGGACCAGCTCGCCCTTTGCCCACCGGCTTGTTGGGTAGAGGTTATCGGCCGGCATTGTTTCTTTTATGACCAAAGGCTTTCCGTCTTGGCCCAAAAGCTGGGCAAAGACGATGAGGTCGGGCAAGGGAGAGCTTAGAGCGCGCCACAGGACCTGGAACTGCACTGCATCCCCGGCTTTAACCTTCCATGGCACTTCACCCACCCCTAAGAGTTCCACCATCCCGCCGAATTTAACCCTGAGCTTACGCTTGAGCTCCGGAGGACTCACCGGCTTTGAAGGCCTGAGGATTCCCACCTCCCCAAGCCTTACCCTCACCCCTTGCACTGCCCACTTCTCGCCCCTTACCGGCAGTGGTTCCATCGTGGTAGGGGAGTAGACCAGAAGGTCAAGGAAGTATGAGCCGGGAGGGGTTCCGACAGGAACCTTCACCTTCATCGGGTGGTAGATGGTTTGGCCCGGAGGCCAGTGAGAGGAAGGGTAATATGAGCCGAGAGGCTGCTCATCGGCTTGAGCCAAAAGCCTGCCGGATTTGGAGTAGAGCCTCAAGCTCACCTTGTAATCTTCTGGGATGGGCCTTAAGGCACGCCAATACAGCCTTACTTCCACCGCACCGCCTGCCTCCGCAACATCATTGAGGATGGAAAACCCTTCCAATTCCAGGGCATCTCCCACGATTGCTCCGGCTTGGGAGGCATAGGGGAGCAAGTGCCCAGTGAGATAGCCCTGGACCCTTACGTAGCTTTCTCCGGCGAAGAGAGCGTCCTCAAACTTCAGTCCGTTCTCATCAAGCCAGCGCCTTATGAAGCCTTCCGGGTCCACGACTGTATCGTAGCAGCGGTAGACCCAAACCCTGGGGTGGTTGGCGAAAACTCGCTCTAAAGCGCGGGCTGTTTCCTCGGCTGTAGTGGGGTAGAAATCGGCTTCGGGGTGGCCCCAGCCCAGAGATTTTGAGCCGCCTATGGAGCCAGTCTGCAGGAAAACAGGCCCTTCCCTCGGGGACGAAGGCCAGTAGTTCACCAACCTTCCCATCCAACCCACGGGGCCATGGTAATAGTAGGGCAGCACGGGATAGACATACCCGGCATTTATGAGGACGGCATCACCTTCCCTGAGCCTTTCCTCCAGGAATTTGACCGCCCCGCGGTGGTCATCGGAGGCAAATTTGGGGTCAAAGTGGAACCGGTATATGGACCAGCCGGAAGCCACGCCGATGAGGAGAAGCGATAGGGCCAGAGCGCCTTTGCGTTTGAGCTTAGCCAATCCATAGGCCAACGCGATGTAGAAGGGCGGAGAGTAGGGGAAAAGGTAGCGCGGGTGATAGAGGGGCGTGAGGTAGGATAAGCCTTGGATAATGGCCAGCGGGCCGAAGGTGTAGAGGACGAGGAAAGCCGAGCGTTCCCCGGCCGAAAGGCCGTAGCTATTCTCCCGGCGGCGGGGCCATACCCCAATTATGTAAAGAGCCGAGGTTAAAGCTAACAATGGCCAGATTTTGCCCGGCTCCACCGAGTGGCCGAAGGATAGAGCCGACCAGGAGATAGTCAAGACTTGAGCCAAGGGGGTGAAGGTGCGCCAAGGGGGGACCGGAGGCTCCGTAGCCTGGCGGAAAGCGATTCCGAGCCAGGGAGAGTAGAGGGCCAGAGCAAGCGCTTGCGCTCCAGCCCATGGCAAGATGTAGCCTTTGCCCCAGCGCTTCAATCCTGCCCAAAGGGAGAAGAGGGCCAGAGTTACCAGGAGGAAAGCCAAGTAGTAGAGGGTGTAGAGGCTGGCTGCAGCCGCCAAACTGTAGGCAATCCAGGGCTTCAAGCGGGCCGGCTCAGTCAAGGAACGGAGCAAGAACTCCGCCGCAAGCAGCCCAAGGCAAGCCCCAAAGGTGTACATCCGCACTTCCTGGGAATACCAGAGGTTATATGGGGAGAAGGCCGCCAAGAGGCAAGCCATCAAAGCGACATTCTCCCCGAAAAGCCGGCGGGAAAATCGGTAGACTAAGGCCAGCAAGAGAACCCCAAACCAGAGGGAGAGAAAGGCAACCGAAAATTCCGAATCCCCAGCGGCCTTTATCCAGAAGTGCAGGAGGTAATAGTAGAGTGGAGGATGTATGTCCCTTGCGGTGTGAGCAGTGAGGGCTGGGATACTCTTGTGGGCCAAGAGGAGGCTTACGGTCTCATCGTACCATAGGCTTTGGGCTCCAAGCCTGTAGAGCCTGAGGGCAAACCCCCCGAGGATTGTTAGAAGTCCTGCTTCCTTGGCTCTCATCCCTCAGCCACCTTCTTGGGGAAGAAAAGAGCCGTTCCAAAGCCGACCGTTAGGATGACCGCCCCCGCCAAGGCCACCCAAAACCCCGAATCCTTAACGCTCCTCAGGACAATGTAATGCTCAGGGGAAAGGCGCACTGAGGCCTCTTCCCCCGTTAACTCCGCCTCTTCTTGAACTAACACCCTCCGGCTCAGCCTGCCCTTCTGGTAAAAGTCCACAAAAGTGCCTTGAGTTTGCACCGAGATTTCCAGCTTGCCCTCTACCTCGGGCAAAGCTATCTCCTGGACCTCTCCCGTGGAAGGGAAGGGCACGGTAATTTCCCCTTCCGCCTCAACCCCTTTCCAGACCAGGCGCAAAGCTTCGCCTGAAGGCCTTGCGGCCCTTATCTTCCAAGCGGGACCATAGGAGAGGGGAAGAACCCAGGAGCCTCGGAGCAAGACTGGCTTACCCGGGGAAAGCCTTACGGTTTTCCCCTCGCTCTCCAACTCGCAGCCGAAGCTCAGGGGAAACCCCTCCGGTGAGTAATCCACCCAAACCTTCCCAACGGTCAAAGAGGTTTGGCCCAAATCAAACCTTCCGCCTGGAACCAACGGCGGGCTATCCATCCAACTGCGAGAAAGGGTTGAGATAGCCAATCCGGCAACAAGAAGGATTAGCCCGAGATGGGCCGAAACGGAGCCCAGGCGAGCTGGATGAAGGCGCCTTGGAATCCTAACCAAGGAGCAAATTGTGGCCCCGATGAGGAGGAGAAGCAACAGCCCCCAGAACAGGATAGATTGGGAGATATCAACCAGCCCCAAAGCCTTCAGGACCGGGAAGAAGAGGCCGTAGCGCTCCTGGACCCTACCCCACCACCACTGGGCATCGGAGGGGGTTTTAATGGAATCATGGGGGAACTGGGGGAAGAATCCGGCAAGGAGGGAAAGAGCAATCAGGAGCAGCAATAGGATTGACGCTGTGTTTAAGGAGGTAAAGAAGCGCCGGATGCTTCTCCACAAGTGGCACCCCCGATTTAAGATTAAAATGGGCCGGGCGGGATTTGAACCCGCACGGGGATTACCCAGAGGATTTTAAGTCCCCCGCGTCTGCCATTCCGCCACCGGCCCAATTAAATTATACCCAAACCCTTTCCCGACCGCAAACTTTCAGCCTCGGGGCGTGGTCTCCAGCCAAGTGCGGGGGAAAATTCTGGCAAAGGCGGGGGCGGGGTCAACCCACCACGAGGGGAACCCAAAACGCCGGCAAACCCAAAGCCCACGAGGGCGGGCAAATGGGGGTGGAGAGGGCTTGCGCCCCCTCCCAGGGGGTTTGGGGGATGTGCCCCCAAAATAAAAAAGAGGGGGCGAGCTGCCCACATTAGCAACC
>JAPWUT010000107.1 GCA_028275425.1 Anaerolineae bacterium
CCCCGTTTTCCCACCCTCGTAGGCTTTGGGTTTGCCAGTGTTTTGGGCCCCACTCGTGGCGGGTTTGCTAATGCGGGCTACTCGCCCCCTCTTTTGGTTTTGTGGGGGGACACCCCCCACGCCCCCGCCATGGGGGCTTCGCCCCCTGGCCCTCAATACCCCCGCAATGGGGCTGGGGTGGACAGATTTTTCGTTTTATGCTAAACTTCAGCCGCAAGGAGGTCGCATCATGATTGTGGAGTGCATTACGGTAGGACCACTGCAGACTAATTGTTACGTGGTAGCCGATGAAGTTAGCAGGAAGGGTTTGGTAATTGACCCCGGAGGAGACGGAGGCAAAATCCTCAAGGTTGTGGAGAAGTTGGGGATTGAGGTCTCCTTGGTCATTAATACCCACGGCCATTTTGACCACATAATAGCCAATAAGGAAATCATCAGAGCCACGGGAGCCCGCCTCGCTATACATAAAGACGATGAGCCTCTGTTGCGAAAGGGCGGCGGATTGATGTTTTTGGGCCTGATTGCCTCAAGCCCTCCCCCCGATTTGTACCTCCAAGAGGGAGATGAGGTGAAGTTCGGCCAAGCCTACCTTAAGGTTCTCCATACTCCAGGGCACTCTCCGGGCAGCATATCCCTCTATTCCCCGGAAGAAGGCATACTCTTCTGCGGAGATGTGCTCTTTTACATGGGCATTGGGCGGTGGGATTTCCCCGGCGGGAATTACCAGGTCCTCATGGACTCAATTCTACATAAACTCTTAACCTTGCCCGATGAAACCATAGTCTACCCCGGGCATGGCCCTTCAACTACTATAGGCCAAGAGAAAGCGCACAACCCGTTTTTAACCGGCTTGTGAGGCCAGGTATACCCCAAAGGCGATGGACACAAATTTAGTCTCAGGCGGGTCGGCTCTGGAGGGGAGAACCAAGGGGCATTTGGCGCCTACTGCGACCCCAGCCATCTTCCCACGGGCGAAGTAGATTATGGCCTTGGCTAAGATGTTCCCAGCCTCAATGTCGGGGGCTATGATAATATCGGCATCGCCGGCCACTTCGCTCTTTATCCCCTTTATCTCAGCCGAGCGAGGTGATATGGCGTTGTCCAAGGCCAATGGCCCATCCACTATGCCGCCTTTTATTTGACCCCGCTGGGCCATTTTGGCTAAGTTAGCTGCATCCATGCTTACCGGAATCTTGGGGTTTACCATTTCCGTGGCCGCCAAAATGGCAACCTTAGGGCATTCTATCCCCAGGGCATGGGCTACGTCTATGGCGTTTTGGACAATTTCAACCTTTTGCTCCAGGGTGGGCGAAACTACGACCCCAATATCGCTTATGAATAGGAGCTTATCGCGGCCGGGAATTTCAAAGATGCTTACGTCGGTGACCAATTTCCCGGTACGGAGGCCCTTTTCCCTATCCAAAGCAGCCCTCAAAAGGTGACCAGGCTGAGCCAATCCATTCATGATAAGGTCTACCTGGCCATTCCTGGCCATTTCCACTACGCGGGCACAAGCTTCCCGCTCATTGCTCTCTTGGATGAGCTCAAAATCGTTTAAATCAACCCCTTCCCGAGCCGCTATTTCTTTTATAGCGGACACTTCTCCCATGAGTGTGGGGATAGCAATACCCTCATCGTATGCTCGGCGGGCAGCGAGAATCGTGGCGGGCTCGTGGGAGAAAGCTATGGCCAAGCGTTTAGGGCCTCGCCCCTTTGCCGCTTCCACAAGCTGGGCAAAATTCCTTATCGCCATATCCAGACCTCCTCTACTCTGGGTATTAGGGGTAAGCCCATGCTCTCAAATTCTCGGTTAAATTCCTCCACAAGCTTTACTTTCTCCGAAGGAGGCAAGAAAGCCCCCAAAATTCCGTTCCGAATGACGGCTGTAAGTTCCTCCTGGGTCAGGCCCAAACCCCTAATAGCCAGGAGGTATTCATCGGTCAAGCTCGTGCCGGATATGCCCGGATCATCAGTGTTCAGGGTGACTAAGATTCCGAGGCGGAGGAGGGGAAGGAATGGATGTTCATCAAGCCTTTTGATTGCCCCTGTCTGAAGGTTGCTGGTTAAGCACATTTCCAAAACCACTTTCTTGAACTTGAGCAAGTCTAAAACGTTCACATCCTCTACAGCTTTAACCCCGTGGCCAATCCTGTGGGCCCCTAAGATTTCTACGGCTTCGTAGACGCTGCCTGCTCCCGTAACTTCACCAGCGTGGATGGTTATCCCAAGGCCTTTACGGCGCGCATCCCGGAAGAGTGGAGCAAATGGATAGGCCCTGTAATTGACCTCATCCCCGGCTAAGTCCAATCCCACTACTCCTTTGCTACGTAGCTCCAAGGCCAGCTGGACCAGTTTCTTAGCATCCTCCAGATCAGTATCTCTGGTGATGGTGATGAGAAAGTTGAGCCTGATTTTGCCCTCTTCGGCTGCTTTTAAGCCGGCTTCAATGACCCACTCGCTAACCTTTAGCAGTGGAAAGCCTTGGGCTTGAGACAAGGCTAAAGGGTTAAAGCGCAGTTCTAAGTAGCGGACATTATCCTTAGCAGCATCCAGGACTACTTCGTAAGCAATCCTTTGAATCGCTTCGCGGCTGGAGTAGATTTGCCTGAGGATTCGGAACTTGCCCAGGAAGGAGTGGTAATCCGGCAATTCCTTTTCGTTAACTTGGACGTAACGCCGTAGCTCTTCGGGGTCATGAGTAGGTAGGGGTATGCGCTCACGGGTTGCTATGTCTAAAATGGTGGAAAAGCGGATAGAACCCTCAAGGTGGCGGTGCAGGTCTACTTTGGGGTAACGCTTGGCCTTTTCTCTGAGCTGTTGGAAGAGCATGGTTCTCCTTTAGGCCGGTGCCAGTAGGACTCCTAAGGCTATGGAAATGAGCTTGGTCTCGTGGGGGTCGGAGCGGGAAGCCACTACCAGGGGGCACTTCCCGCCCACTACTACGCCGGCCATTTTCCCGCCGGCAAAATATGTAATCGCCTTGGCCAGGACATTGCCTGCCTCTATATCGGGGGTGATGAGGATATCGGCTTTACCTGCTACGGGGCTTTGTATCCCCTTTATCCGGGCCGATTCCTCGCTTATGGCGTTATCCAAAGCCAGTGGGCCATCCACTATCCCCCCTTTTATCTGGCCTCTATCGGCCATTTTGGAGAGGTTGGCGGCATCAAGGGTAGACGGGATTTTAGGGTTGACCATTTCTGTTGCGGCTAAGATGGCCACTTTGGGGCATTCAATCCCCAAGGCCTGAGCCACGTCAATGGCGTTTTGGACTATGGCCACTTTTTCCTCAAGGGTTGGGGCTACCACTACGCCGGCATCGCTTATGAAAATTAGGCGGTCAAAGCCAGGTATTTCAAAGATTCCGACGTGGGTAAGGAGCTTCCCAATCCTTATGCCGAACTCTTTATCCAGAGCGGCCCTCAGGAAGTGGCCGGTTTCAATCTTGCCCTTCATAGCCAACTGAGCATGGCCGTGGCTGACAAACTCCATTACCTTGCGGGCGGCTATAAGCGGGTCAGGTTCATGGAGGACCATCATCCTCCCGATATCAATCCCCTCTTCGGCGGCGATGCGGCGGATGAGGGAGTAATCGCCTACCAGGATGCATTCCGCTAAGCCGAGCTTTTCGGCATCTTGGGCGGCTAAAAGGACTTCTTTTTCGTGAGCGGCAGCTATGGCTATGGTTTTAGGCCCTTTGCGGCGCGCTTCTTCCATAAGTTGGGAGAAGGTGGTTATAGCCATCGGTCACCTCCTCAAGCCTTGGGGATTACGAAGTAAAATGTGCTGCCTTTCCCCAACTGACTTTTAACCCAGATTTTGCCTCCGTGGGCTTCTACTATGCTCTTCACTATAGCCAGGCCCAGGCCCATACCCCCGAATTTCCGCTTGGAAGAGCTATCTACTTGGTAAAAGCGCTCAAAGATTTTGTCCAGCTTATCTTCCGGTATCCCTATCCCTGTATCTTCCACTTCGGCCTGAACGTATTCCCCAATGTCCTTGAGGCGTATCGTTATGGTCCCCCCGTTGGGGCTAAATTTTATGGCGTTGTTTATGAGGTTATCAAAGACCTGGACGAGCCTGTTTTTGTCGCCCATTACGGGTGGGAGATTGGGCGGAATCTCCAGCTTGAACTCAATCCCTGCATTCCGGGCCATAAGGGAAGCGCTCCGCACGGCAAACCGGGCGATTTCTTCCAAGGAAACCGGCTCCAGCTTGAGCTTCTCTATCTCTATTCTCTGTAGCGCAATCATGTCCTCCACCAGCCTGGTCATGAGGTCGGCCTTCTCGGAAACGACCTCAAGTGCTTCTGCTTGCTCTGGGGTGAGGGAACCCATGTAGCCTTCTCGCATAAGCTCTACATATCCTTTCACGAAGGTGAGCGGGGAGCGGAGTTCGTGAGAAACATTCTGGAGTAGTTCGCTCTTGAAACGGGAAAGCTCGCTTATTTCCTCATAAGCCTTTTCAAGAGCTACCGCCCTTTCCTTGAGGCGCTCGTATAAAGCAGCATTCTCTATGGCTATTGCCGCTTGGGCCGCTATGATTGACAGGAACCGTTCATCATCAGGGGTGAAGGCGTTAGGGATTGTGTGGTCAACGCTCAAAGTTCCTATCACCTTGCCCTTGACTTTCAGCGGGACTACTAAGATGGAGCGGACTGAACGGTCAAAGAAGATGAAATCGGGCTCAAGCAGGGAATCGGGAACGTAGATGGGGCGGCCGAGGGCTACCGCCTTCCCGCTTATTCCTTCCCCAACCCTGAGCTTGGCCTGCGTCCGCCAGTGAGAGGTTATGCCGCTGGAAGCCTTTATCTCTAACATCCCGGTTTCTTCATTCAGTAGGAAGATGCACGCAGCCCGGCAATCCATAACGTGCTTCAGCACCTCTACTATTGTCTCCAGGACTACCGGGAGTTCAAGGCTTGACATAATTTGTTGGGATATGGCGTAAATGGTGGCCATTTCGGCCAAGCGGTTCTCCATCTCTTGATGGATTTGAATTTTCTGAAGGGCTTCAGCCAATATTCCGGCTACTGAGTTCAAGAGGAGCGTTTCTTCTTGGCTTAAGTCAGTGTCCTGAAGCAGTATGAAGCCCATAGCTTTATCGTTCAGTGCGATGGGGGCTACGAGGGTAGGCCTACCCTCTGGGCCGGTGATTTCAAAGGGGCCGGGGCTTTTCAGGTGAGCTTCAATCGTCTCAAGGGATAAATCCAGCTTTCCCCCCCAGCGCGCTACTATCTTCGTTTCCCCTTTTGAGGTGAAGAAGATGGCTCCGGACTTTGAGGGGAAGACTTTGGCCAGCAATCCACCCGCTGATTCCCCAAGCTCATCGGGATTTAAGGTCCGGGAAATGGTGCTGTAGAGTTCGTTAAGTATGGAAAGCAGCCAGACCCTTTGCCCTTTTTCTTCCATGAATTTGAAAGTCTCTATTGCTAAGGCGATTTGCTCGGCCAAGGTTTCGGCTAAGAATAGCTCTACTTCGTCAAAGAAGTGAGGGGCGTGGAAGGCTATGGCCATTGCCCCTAAGGTTTTGAACCCGCGCTTCAGGGGTAGGGAGAGGATAGACCTGAACGGGAAATCAGGCCCCAGCTCCTCGGCTATTACAGCCGTGCCTTTTTCTATGGCTTGGCTCAAGAATTCCTTAGCGTATTTTGCCCTTTCCGACCCTTCGCCCAATAGACCCTGTTCGGTAAGCTCAACCCAAACCTCATCGGCCTCAAATAGTTTTGCCAGCCCTACTAAGGCCGCCTGAGCCAAGGCTTGGAGGTCGGGTGCTGAGGCCATCTGCAGGTTTATTTTCCGGATAAGCTCAAGACCCCGCTTTTGCTTCTGGAGGCCCGCATTAAGCAGGGCGTTTTCCAGGTTTAGGGATAGGTTGGAAGCAAACTGCTCCAGAAGTTGCAGGTGTTGCTCATCAAAAGCTCCCGGCTTAGGACTGGAGACGGATAAGATCCCGAGCGGTTCTTCCCGGCCCATTAGCGGGGTTGCCATCCACGAACCTGGAATTCCCTGGATGGAACGGTTCACAGGCAGAGATTCTTTCTCCTTCTCCCAATCGCTAACCAAAACTGAGGCCATTAGTTTCAGGACCCACCCCTCAGCTCCGGCCTCTTCCAGTGGTATCCACTTCTCCCCTCGGTCAGTTAAAACTTTGAGGCCGTTCCTTTCCCGCCAGTAAAGGGCTAAAACTGGTTCTGCACCTTTAAAAGTTTCGCGCAGTTCGGAGAGAATTTCCTTCACCACCTGCTCCACAATCATCACCCGTCACCTCTCCCAGAAAATCCACCCCCAGTA
>JAPWUT010000004.1 GCA_028275425.1 Anaerolineae bacterium
CCCGATTTCGTGAACTTTATCCGCAAGCTCGCCGATGCTCTCCACAAAGAAAACAAGCTCCTTTCCATAAGGGTTGACCTCCCAACTCAGATAGCTGAGGATCGCTGGGAGACCGGAATATACGATTGGCGTGCCCTGGGAGAGGCAGTGGACCTATTCAAGATCCCAGCTCTACCAAACCCCCAGGCTTATGCCCCCGGCGGTCAGATAGAACAACTCCTAACTTGGGCCACCGGCCAAGTAGACCGCTACAAAATACAGCTCGTAGCTTCCGCAAGAAGCGTGGAGCAAGTCCGTAATGCCCTCATCTTCAAGCCCTACACCGAAGCGCTGAAGGACTTGGCCGCCTCCATCAAAGCCAGCAAAGAAACAGCCGCCCCTGGGGAAGAGGTCGCCTTCACCCTGGAAGGCTTGGCACAAGTTTCCGGAATCCAGCACGACCCCAACACCGGCTACTACAAGCTGAGCTATACCGATTCCTTCGGGAACGAGCGGACCTTGTGGATTGAGAATGCGTCCAGTATAGCGCATAAGCTAAGGCTCCTCTCCCGCTACAACGTGAGGGGGATAGCCTTTCAGAACCTGCTGGAAGAAGAGAACGACCCCCAGGTATGGAGCGTCATCCGCAACTTCCACGAGTATGCAATCCAATCGGTGGAAAGCAACTTTGCAGTGACTTGGAAAGTTCAGGATGCTAACGGTGTGGTCCGCGACCAAGTCACAACTCCCCTCCAAGGCGCTTCTTACAAGTGGCAGGTTCCAAACCTCCCAGGCCAGTACACCATAGAAGCCAGCATTTCCACCGATGGAGGGAAGACCTTCACGAAAGTCACCCACAAGCTTGCCCTCACGGTAGCCCAACCTACCCCAACACCATCTCCCACCCCCACTCCCAGGCCAACCCCTACCCCGACTCCTACCCCCAAACCCTCTGGCCAGACTACAACCCCATCCCAGCCCTCAGCTCCTCCCCCTTCGGTTAAAGGGACCGGATTCGGCTACGGAATTCAAGCCCACATGCTCTATAACCCTGACCCAAGGATAATCCAGGCTGTTAAAGACATTGGCTTCAACTGGATAAAGGTCCAGATTGAATGGAAAGCCTTTGAGCCCTCCAAAGGAAGCATAGCCTGGGGAGAGATGGACCGGATAGTCAACGAAGTCCACGGCAACGGCCTCAACCTCCTCTTCAGCATAGTCAAAGCTCCCAAGTGGGCCAGACCACCGAACACAGACTTCAGAGTGGAAGGGCCTCCTGCTAACCCCCAGGACTACGCCGACTTCGTAGGCCAAGTGGCTGCTCGCTACTGCGGAAGGCTCAAGGCCATTGAGGTCTGGAATGAGCAAAATATAAACTACGAATGGGGCAACGAACCACCCGACCCAGGCCGCTACGTCCAGCTCTTAGCTGCAGCCTATAGGGCTATAAAGGCCGCATGCCCACAGATGATTGTAGTCAGCGGGGCTTTGACTCCCGCCGGAGATGTGACTATAGCAGGACAATGGCGGGCAGTGGATGATATAAACTACCTGGACGCCATGTATCAGCATGGCCTCAAGAACTACTGTGATGCCATCGGTGCCCACCCCAGCGGATACAACTGCCCCGCCGACGGCGACTGGCGCACCGTTACCGACCCAACAGCCAAGTTCCGCGGCCCATTTGACAACCGCCACCACTCCTGGTGCTTCCGAGGCACTATGGAAGGATACCGCAACGTCATGCTCAAATACGGTGATGGAGCCAAGAAGATATGGGTTACAGAGTTCGGCTGGGCTTCAGTGGATGGGCTTGGGGTAGGGCCGGCCCCCGGCTACGAATACGCTGCCGATAACACCGCCCAAGAGCAAGCCGAATGGACCGTCCGGGCTTACCAAATGGCCAGAAGCTGGGGGTGGGTTGGAGTGATGTTCCTCTGGAACCTCAACTTTGCTCCGGTCACCGGCCCGCAGGACGAAAAGGCCGCTTGGAGCATAGTAGACCAAACCTGGAACCCCAGGCCAGTCTATTATGCCCTCAAGAACATGCAGAAATAAGGATGAGGGGGCGGTGGGGAAAAGCCATCGCCCCCTCGGCTTCCCCCTCCTTATCGTCACAATCCTCTTAGCATTTCTACTCATTTTCCTAAGCCAGACTAACCCCCAAAAACGCTACCCATCCCCACCCTGGAGGATGCAATCCCCTGAATATGGCATGCACGTCTTCCTATGGTGGCGGCCCGAGGTGGCTGACCGGGACCTGCAGCTTGTGAAGCAAGCCGGATTCCAGTGGGTGAAGCAAAGCTTCGCCTGGAGGGACATAGAAGGGGCAGCCAAAGGCCACTTTGATTGGACCCGAACGGACAGAATCGTTGAGCAAGTGGAAAAGTACGGCCTCAAGCTCTTAGTGAGGGTGGATAGGCAACCGGCTTGGGCCGGTGGAGGCTACCCAGCCAACGGCCCTCCAGATAACTACGAGGACTTTGGCGACTTCCTCTACGCCTTAGCCAGCCGCTACCGGGGCCGCATCCATGCTTATCAAATATGGAACGAACCCAACCTGAATCGGCCAGACGGCGGTGGGGAATGGGGTGGCCGCACCCCTGACCCGGCCGAATACGTCCGATTGCTCCGAATCGCCTACAAACGAATAAAAAAGGCCGACCCCAACGCTCTTGTAGTATCGGCCGGACTGACCCCAACCGGCGACATGCCGCCAAGGGCAATCCCCGATGAGCTTTACTTGGAAATGATGTACCAAGCGATGGAAAACCACTCCAGTGATGGATACTTTGATGCCCTTGGGGTCAATGCGCCTGGATACAAAGCCCCACCGGAGATGAGCCCCGATGAAGTGGAGAGGAGCCCGGAATATGGCGGGAAACGCTTCTTCTGCTTCCGTCACGTTGAAGACATGCGCCGGATTATGGTTAAGTATGGGGATGAGAAAAAGCAAATCGTAGTGCTGGAACTGGGCTGGACAAGCGACCCCCGCCCCGATTCGCCTTACCACTGGCACTCTGTAGACGAAGGGACGAAGGGAGAATACCTTGTGCGGGCCTACAAATATGCCCAGGAAAACTGGGCACCTTGGATAGGCCTCATGGTCACAATCTACATCCCCGATGTCTCCTGGACTCCGGAGAAGGAAGAATACTGGTGGGCAATACTGGACCCTTGCTACCCTGAGCTTTGCCTCCGTCCGGCCTACATGATGCTAAAACAAATGCCCAAAGGAGGTGAGGATGCGAGCCGTAGTTCAGAGGGTAAGTGAAGCCTCGGTTCAGGTGGATGGGAAAACGGTAGGAGCAATAGGCAGGGGCTTTGTAGTCCTCATCGCTGTGAAGAAAGGCGATACTGAGGAGCATGCCCGTTGGATGGCGCACAAAATTGCCAACCTCAGAGTTTTCCCCGATGCGGCTGGAAAGTTCAACCTCTCCCTCCTGGACGTCAAAGGAGAAGCCCTGGTTGTTTCCCAGTTCACCCTTTATGGCGATATCCGCAGGGGTTTCAGGCCCAGCTTTACCGAAGCCGCTCCCCCCGAAGAAGCCGAACCGTTGATTGAAAAATTCATCCAAGCCTTGCGAGAAGAAGGGGTTCCGGTCCAAAGCGGAATCTTCGGGGCAATGATGCTGGTTAAAATCTTCAACGATGGGCCTGTAACGATAATCCTGGACAAAGAATGACCCACCTACCCCTTGGCCCCCTTCCCTGCGAGGGAAGGAAGAAAATTTGGCTGGGTTCTCCCGGCTGGGGGGAGAGGTTATCCCCAAAACGCTGGCGAACCCTCAGCCAACGGGGTGGGCTAACGGGGGCCCAGGGGGCGCAAGCCCCCTGGCAGGGGGCTTGGGGGATGTGCCCCCAAAAATTCAAAAGAGGGAGCGAGTTGCCAACCCTTGCAACCCCGCCCACGAGTGGGACCCAAAACGCCGGCAAACCCTAAGCCAACGGGGGTGGGCTAACGGGGAGTCCAGGGGACGAAGCCCCCTGGCAGGGGGCATGGGGGATGTGCCCCCAAAAACCAAAAGAGGGAGCGAGTTGCCACATTAGCAAACAAGCCACGAGGGGGACCCAAAACGCTGGCGAGCCCTAAGCCAACGGGGGTGGGCAAATGGGGGTCCAGGGGGCGGAGCCCCCTGGCAGGGGGGGTATGGGGGATGTGCCCTCTGACCTAACCCCCTGGCCCCAGCCCACGAGGGTGAGCAAATTGGGGGGTCCAGGGGGCGAAGCCCCCCGGCAGGGGGCCTGGGGGATGTGCCCCCAAATTTTCAAATTAATGCCAGAAGAAATCCCGCGACTGGCTTATGGGGCTAAGGGCTAAAATTTCAGTTCGGCCATCCGGAGCAGTGTACTTCTGGACTATTGTCACATCCCAGCGGAAAAGCCTGGGAGAAGCTTCGGCCGGCGGGGCTAAGTGGGAAGGCAGAAGGATGCCCGTAGCTTGAGTCCAGTAATGCTCCTCCCCACTCCAATCCTGACCGTTCCTATCCCGATACCTCACTCTCACTACAAACCACTCATTCTCTTCCAAAGTGTAAAGGCTTGTCCAACTCAAGAAGACTTTGGCCTCCGGGCCCACGAAAATCGCCCCATCAGGTGGGGAAAGAAGAATTGGCTCCGGAACGCTTGGCCCACCTTCGGGCCCCCCTATCGGGAGTGAGGAGGGGGTGGGAGAAGGGGTTACGGCCGGAATTACGAGGACCTCCCCCTCCCTTAAGGCCCTCGGCTCAGGAATATTGTTGGCCTCCATCAAGGCCTTCACCGGCACTCTGAACATGACAGCTACATCTATCAATGTCTGCCCCTTTTGGACAGTGTAAGTAATAGGCTGGGTCTGAGCTACAGTAGGTTGAGGCGTGGGGACAACCGGAATTATGAGCTTTTCCCCTTCCCAGATTAAGTTCGGGCTCTGCAAGTTATTGGCTTTAACGATGGCTTCCACAGTTGTCCCATAGCGGGCAGCAATAGCCGCAAGCACCTCGTTGGGCTGGACTATGTGCACTATGTAGGCCGGAGTTGGGGTAGAAGTGGGCAAGGCTTGAAGGAAAGGCGTCGGGTAAGGGGTAAAGGTTGGGGTAAATGTGAAAGTAGGGGGAAGAGAAGGGGTTGGGGTAAAAGAAGGCGAAGGCAAAGGAAGCCGGAAGGGCCGGAGGAACCAAGCCACAATTAGAGTAGCAATCAAGGCGAATACCGCCAAATCCGGCCAGGGAATGGAAAAAGAAGGACGGTCAAGGGGAGCGCCGCAGAGGAAACAGTCCTTGGCATAGCGTGAGACCTTTGCCCCACAACGCGGGCAGAAGCGAGCCCTCGGCTGGGGCAGCGGATTGCCACAGGAGGGACAAATGGCTTCTTTCCCCTCTATCTCCTCACCGCATACCGGACACCTCATAGGCTCACCCTTTCAAGGTAAGAAATCAAGCTTCTTCCTCCGCATTGATATGCTTTGGGCCAACCCTTCCCCGCAGAGGAAGGTGAGCAAGGCACTTCCCCCGGAGCTAAGGAAGGGCAAAGGTATGCCTGTAACGGGCAGAAGCCCCATGTTCATGCCCACGTTTACCAAAACTTGGAATAGGATTATAGCCCCAATCCCCGTAGCAATGAGGCTCCCGAACTTATCCCTTGCCCTGGAAGCAATGGTGAAGAAGCGCCAAACCACTACAAAAAGCAGGGAAAGTATGAGAAGCGCGCCGAAAAAGCCAAGCTCCTCCCCAATCACCGAGAAAATGAAATCCGTATGGCGGATACGGAGGAACTGGAGCTGGCTCTGACTCCCCCGGGCAAACCCCTTCCCAAAGAAACCGCCGGAACCCAAGCTTATGAGGGCTTGCTGCAAATTGTAACTCGCCCCTGGGTCAAGGCGGGGATTGAGGAATACAAGGATGCGCTTGCGCATGTAATCCTTCAAAGAAAACCAGATGGCAGGAGATAAAAGCACGCTAACAACTCCCAAAAAGCCGAGGTGCTTCAACTCCACACCCGCTTGCCAGGCCAAGGTCAACCATATCACCCCCAGGACTATGGTTGTCCCCAGGTCGGGCTGAAGGTAAATGAGGATAGCAGGGGCAGCCACTATGGCTAAGGAGAGGAGGACGTAACGGAAACTTTTTACTTTCTCCCCAAGCCTGGCAAAATAAGCGGCTAAGACTATGGTGATGAAAATTTTGGCTGGCTCCGATGGCTGGAAAGTTATCGGCCCGAACGCAAGCCAGCGCTGAGCCCCGTAGATTGCTTTGCCCTTGAAGAGGACGGCCACGAGCATAAGCAGGCAGAAAGCATAAATGGGCCAGATGAAATGCTCCAGAAACCTGTAGTCTATGACGGCTAAGGCTAACATTGCCCCCAAACCGATGGCTCCATAAATTATCTGCTGGATATGCAACCTCTCCAACCCCTCTACCCCCCTTGTGGCACTGTAAACCATAGCGAAGCCGGTGAACATAAGCGCCAAAGTAGCAACCAGAAGCCAATAATCAAAATCGCGCCACCTAATCATGTTCCACCCTTCTCTTCACGCTTTTTATCGGCACGCTGGCCACGAGCTTACCGCGGTTTTCCCCTACTTCCAAGCTCAGTTCCGTCCCTTCCCTATCCACATCCAGGTATTTCCCCAAGGAACTCAAGAGGGCCTCGCGCAATTCCTCCATAAATCCAGGGGATACTTGGATTCGGTCCTGGATTAGCATAAGCTTAAGCCGCTCTTTGGCGATATCCCGAGGGTTCCTCAGCCCAGCTTTCCCAAAAAGCCTCATCTTTCCCCCTTTATTTGCGCCGGAGCCATCGGCTCAAGAGATTGAAGATGCTTTCCTTACCCTTAAGGGTTGGGAATGGCACTTCTTCCCCCAAGAGCCGGCGGGCCATGTCCTTTATCGCTTGGCCTGAAGGGGATAGGTTGTTCAGGACCACAGGGACGCCCTTATTGGTGGCTACGATTACTTCCGGGTCCTCCGGGATTACGCCTATCAATGGGATGGATAAGATTTCCAAAACGTCCTCAACCGATAACATATCGCCTCTTTCCACCATTTCGGGCTTGACCCGGTTTATCGCTAACTCCACCGATTCTTTTCCGGCGGCTTCCAGGAGCCCTATCACCCTATCGGCGTCACGGACCGCTGCTACCTCCGGAGTCGTTACCACGATTACTTCATCGGCTGGGGCGAGCGCTGTGCGGAAACCGTGCTCTATACCTGCCGGGGAATCCACTAAGACAAAGGAAAATTCCGAGCGAAGTTCCTCGCATATTTTTACCATATCGGCAGGCTGCACGGCGGTCTTGTCTTTGGTCTGGGCTGCCGGCAAAAGAAAGAGGTTGCTGAGCCTCTTATCCCTAATCAGGGCCTGACGTAGGCGACACCTCCCTTCCGCTACGTCTACCAAATCGTAGACGATTCTGTTCTCAAGCCCCATCATCACGTCCAGGTTCCTCAAGCCGATGTCCGCATCCACGGCAACGACTTGGTGGCCGGCCAAGGCCAGAGCCGTAGCCAGATTGGCGGTTATGGTAGTCTTGCCAACCCCTCCTTTCCCCGAAGTTATGGTTATGACTCTGGGCTCCATCCCCCTTTTCCTCCTTTAATCACTCAACCTCAAAGCTTTCCACGTAGAATTCTCTCCCTCCGCTAACCTGAAGGTAAGGACTACCGCAAGAGGGGCATCCATCGGGCAGAGGCAAGCCCACTTCAAACCTAAACCCACAATCCAGACAGATGGCTTGACCCTTCCGCCGGTGAAACCTGAGCCTCGCCCCCTCCGCTATTGTCCCCCGGCTCAGGATGTCAAAGTAAAATTGGACTGAATCGTCCACGTAGCTACTGAGTTCGCCTATGACGATGTCTATGGCTAATATCCGCTTTGCCCCGATTTTCTCCGCTTCTTCCAAGACCAGGCTCAAGAGGCCTTGGGTGACCCCGAGTTCGTGCATTCATTTAACCTTTCGGGTGTAATCGGGTAGGAGTATAGGGGATTCAACTTTGGGCTCAATCCCGGCCTCCTTAAGCTCCCTAATCCACTGCCGGACGTGGTCCAATGTAAGGCGACCGAGCTTTACCTCTTTGCTCCTGAGGGCTGCAGAAGTCCCCGCCCTCCTTCCAAAGACCAGGACATCCAGCAAGGAGTTGCCCATGAGCCGGTTGCGTCCATGCACACCGCCTGTCACTTCGCCGGCGGCAAATAAGTTCGGCACAACTGTGGAGCCATCAACGTTGTACTGAAGGCCGCCGTTTTGATAGTGCAAGGTAGGATAGACCAATATGGGCTCTTTGGTTATGTCAATCCCGAAGCGTTTGAACTGGCGCACCATGGCCGGAAGTTCCCGTTGGATGGTTCCGGGGCCATGGAGGATGTCAATCATGGGGGAATCAAGCCATACTCCGCACATGCCGCTGGGTGTCTTTACCCCCTTCTTCCTCTCCACGCACTCCCTTATTATCGCCGCCGATTCCACGTCCCTTGGTTCCCTGGGGAAGACGAACTGCTCTCCGTCTACGTTCAGGACCTGCGCTCCAAGCCCGCGCACTTTCTCCGTCACCAGAAGTCCGACGATTTGCTCAGGGTAAGCCGCTCCGGTTGGGTGATACTGCATTGTGTCCAGGAAGATAAGCGGCACGCCGGCCCTGTAGCCTATCACCAAGCCATCGGCCGTAGCACCGTAATGGTTGGTGGTAGGGAAGCCTTGGTAGTGAAGGCGACCGCTTCCACCGGTAGCTAAGACGGTGCACTTGGCTTTGACTATCAGATGCTCTCCGGTCTCCAAGTTCATCAGGATAGCGCCGGCGCACTGGCCGTTCTCGTCCAGGATGAGCTCAATGGCCGGGGAGAACTCCAGGACAGTTATATCCTGGTAGCGGTTGCGCACCTCATCCCTCAAGGTGCGCATAATTTCAGCGCCCGAATAATCCCTGGCCGAATGCATCCTCTTGCGGGAAGTGCCTCCACCGTGCTGGGTGCGCATAGTGCCATCGGGCTCTTTATCAAACATCATCCCCAAGCTCTCAAGCCAACTTATGACGAAAGGCGCATCCATCACCAGAGCTTCCACGAGGTCGGGGATATTGACGAAGTGGCCGCCGCCTACCACATCCAGGTAATGGATAACCGGGGAATCGTTGGGCTTATCGGCGGCCTGGATTCCCCCTTGGGCCATCATGGTATTAGCATCTCCGAAGCGGAGTTTAGTGGCCAAGATGACCTTAGCGCCGTGCTCCTGGGCCATCAGGGCTGCGGCCGCTCCAGCCCCTCCCCCGCCTATCACCAGCACATCGGTTTCGTAATCCACTTCCGAAAGGTCAAACTTATCGGGGTCAATGCGTGGTTTGCCCTCCATGACATCGGCCAACTCAAGGGGCATACGTTGGCCCTTGCTAACCCCCACCCGGATTGGGCGCATCTTGTCTTCAATGTAATCCGGGTGGAACTTGCGCAGGATTTCCTCCCTTTCCTGCAAACTCATAGGTGGGAAATCGTTGTGGAGGCGATATGGCCTTGTCGCTTCCACCTTCTTTATGGACTCACGCATCTCCGGTGTATAACTCATCCCTCCACCTCCTGAGGATTGGTTTAGCTTACTCCGGCTCTATGTCCCTTGCGCTGTAGAGTTTCTTCAGTTCGTCCACGCTGAGGCTCTTTATCTTCTTCATTTCTTCGTCAAATTTGCCCTCTTGGATTTCCCGGAGGCGTTCTTCCAAGTGTTTGGACCTCGGAGCCAGGTATTTTCCGTAGAGGCGGCGGCAGAGGATGGCGATGTTGTATTGGGGTTCTTCAGCAGGGCAGCGGGCCGAACACAGCCCACACATTATGCAGTCAAAGGAGAGGTCGGCAACTCTGGCTATGTCGCCACGCATCGCCGCTGCCATGTATGCTCGCACATCCAGTTCCTGCGGGCAGGATTTGGTGCAAGTCCCACAACCAAGGCACCGCAATACCTGGGGGTAAAGTTTGAAGATTGTCTCCGGCTCAGGCTTGAGTTGGTTTATGTCGTAGAGAGCTTTCTCGGCAGGGAAGAAGGGTATTTGGGCTAAGTACATCCCCGGCTGCACTATCGTTTGGCAAGCTAAGCCTACGTAAAGCTTGGGGTCGTTGGCGATGCGATATACGGTGGCGCAAGCTCCGCAAAATCCTCCCCTGCACCCAACCCCACGGATTAGCCTGTATCCAGCATACTCCATGGCTTTCATTATCGTAAGGCCAGCAGGAACTTCATACAGTTTGCCCATTATGTAAACCGGTACCATTTCTTCGGCCATAGGCTACCTCCTTCGTGCCAATTAAACTCGTCCACCACAGGCTCTCGGTCGGCCTGTGCCGATGCTCAGAAAGGCTCAATCAACCCAAATCCAAAAATTCCTCCTCTTTAAATTCTGCCACCGGCGGTAGCTCTTCCAGGCTGCGGCCTGGGACGTAGTTGAACAGGGCTTGCACTTTCTCCCCAACGGCCGAGAACAAAGTCCCCACATCAATTCCCATCGGGCAGGCCGATGTGCACATCCCACACGCAACGCAAGAGGTCGCCATGTGGTTCATGCGCGTTAAATGGAAGAGTATGAGGTCGGGAAGCATGGGTACAGCCCCCTTCCGTTCGGCCCAGGCCAGGTATTGGGAAGTGGTCCTATCAAATGTCTCGGTGCGGAAGACGCAGTCTGGGCAATAGCATATCGGGCAGTTAACCATGCAGTTGTGGCAACGGATGCAGGTTGATAGGTAAGAACGCAGGCCTTCAATCCCACGCGCTTTCCCCAGAGTTTCGGCAAAGGCCTCCTTCCGCTTCGCCGTCCGCTTCTCCCGCAAAGCCGAGATGACTTCCAGCCTTGAGGGTGGCTCTGAGGCCTCCTCCAGCCCAAGCCCTTTCAAGAGGTCCGGCTCCCCTTCCAGAGCTATCGCTTCGTAAGGGTCCATACCCAAGAGGCCTAAAGCGAGCTCAGGAGCATAACCGCCATCGTTGGTGGGGGTGAAATGGACGCAAACTTCGCAGGCCTTTCGGAAGTTAAGCCCTTGGTAAGGGGTTGCCTCGCCGGCCTTGAACTGCCGCAGGATGGCTTCTTCAAGGGCAGTGTTGGCCGAAGAGGCGTAATCTTTGAGCTCATAAGTGCCAAGGCAATCCATCCCTACTACAAGGACACTGTTGCGGTCTATCTGGTGGAATTTGACCAGCTCTACGAAAGCCCTCTGCTCGCAAGGCCGGAGCAAAACCCCTATCTTCCCAGCCCCGCCCTTCTTAGCGACAACGGAAACAGCTCGGGCAAGGTTTATGGGCATGACCGGCGCAAATGGGGAGGCCTTTTCCAAGAGCCCCTCGTCTCTCACCAAGGCATAGGTAATGCCACTCCCCGATAGAGGCAAAAGCCAAGCTTTAACCACCCCTTGGTTCAGGAGGGATTTCAAAACCCCAACCACGGCCCCTTTTGGGTCGCCATGAGTTTGGATGACCGATTTCATGGCAGTTCTCCTCGGCTTCAGAGGATTGGATTCTTCATTGGGCTGGGACCCTTGGCCTTAAGGTATTCCACCATCTCTTTGACTGTATCGGCAAATCTCTGGCCCTCGCTGGCGCTTATCCATCGGAGCCAGACCCTGTCCTCCTCTAAGCCCAGTTCCTTCAGGATTTCCTTCAGGATAGCGACTCGGCGGCGGGCTTTGTAGTTGCCGTTGAGGTAATGGCAATCGCCAGGATGGCAACCCGCTATGAGGATTCCATCGGCCCCCTCAAGGAAAGCCCTCAGCACATAGATTGGGTCTAAGGCCCCCGTGCACATGAGCCTTATGACCCTTATGTTGGGCGGATACTGGATTCGGGAAGTGCCGGCCAGGTCAGCCCCGGAATAAGCGCACCAGTTGCAGAGGAAGCCTACGATGCGAGGTTCAAATTCCATGCCCCCTTAAACCTCCCTCACATCCAGCACTTCCAGGACCAAGCTCCGGATAGCGTTCAGGAGTTTGTCCTTGTCCACACCCTCAACTTTTACTGTGACTATGCGGTTTGTAGGGTCTTCACCCTTGAAAGTGCCCAAAGCGATTATGTTCCCCCCAAGTTCGGCGATAGTTCCAGTTAGGGAGGCCAGAACTCCCTGGGCCTCGGGGACCAGAAGGGTCAAGCGCAATCCTTTTTCCCGTGCCCCCAGAAGCTCAAGGAAGACTTTGAAGATATCGGTTTCGGTTATGATGCCCACGAGCTTGTCCCCCCTCATCACCGGAAGAGCGCCGATTTTATTGTCAACCATCACTTTGGCGGCCTCTTCCAGCGGGGTGAATTCGGTAGTGGTTATCACATTGCGGGTCATGACATCGCCCACGGTGAGCTTGGCCAAGAGGTATTGAAGCTCGTAGACGTTGAGGGCCTTTGCCGAGGAAGGGGAGGCATAGAGCAAATCCTTCTCGGCGACAATCCCGACCAGCCGGTCGTTCTCGTCAAGGACGGGAAGGCGGCGAATTTTCTCCCTCCTCATTATTTGCAGAGCCTCATGGATTGGGACATCAGGCCTTACGGTTATTGGGTGACGGCTCATTCGGTCACGAACCAGCATAAAGCACCTCCTTATCTTATGTCCAAAACCTTTATCCCTTCCTGGGAAACGGCCTCTTTCAGGGCTTCCTGGGACATTCCCGTTACTTTTATCGTCACGGTCCTGGTGGAGAGGTCCTCACCCCAGAATTGCCCCAAGCTTACGATGTTCCCCCCTCGGGAGGCTATGGCTTTGGTTATGGAAGCTAAGACCCCTTTCTTCTCCGGGACCAAGAGGGTTATGCGGACCCCTTCTTCCCTGGCGGCCATCATCTCGGTGAAGACCTTGAAAAGGTCCGATTCCGTGATTATCCCCACCAGTTCTCCATCCTTGGTCACAGGCAGCCCTCCGATTTTGTTATCAGCCATGAGGCGGGCGGCTTCTTCAATGGGCGCATTTTCGTCCACTGTGATGACGGGAGCTTTCATTATCTCCTTAACCTGGAGCTTGGAAAGAAAGTAGTGCATTTCTTGGATGGAGAGGGTCGTGGCCGGGGATGGGGATGCATAAAGTAGGTCTCTTTCGGTGACTATGCCCACAAGCTTCTTGCCCGCCATCACCGGGAGGCGACGAATCTTGTTTTCCCGCATTATCCGGAGGGCTTCTTGGACAGAGGTCTCCGGCGTTATGGTTATGACCGGCTTGCTCATCCTATCTTTTACCAGCATGGACTACCTCCTTAAGAATTTTTAGCTGGCCAGAGCCGCGTCTACCACTGCCATGAGGGCTTTCTTGTCAAACGCCCTCATTTGGGTAGCTCCGTTGGGGCAGACCATAGCGCATATCCCACAGCCCCGGCAAAGCCCTTCATCAACCCTGGCCACTCTCGCTTCGTAATCCATAAACCTGGCCTTGTAAGGGCAGGCCAAAACGCAAAGCTCACAAGCACTGCAGAGCCTCTCATTTACCGTAGCGATGGTCTCAGGGAAGCCACGGAGTTGCTTGAGGTAGAGGGCGGCTTTGAAGGCTGCACCTCGGGCTTGGCCTATCACTTCCTCCATAAAGTGAGGCCCTTGCGCAAGCCCGCAGATGAATACCCCAGGCTCCGTTAGCTCAAGGGGACGCATCTTCGTGTGCTCTTCGGCGAAGAAGCCGAAATCATCAAGCTTGACCCCAAGCTTCTCCGCCAGCGAGGCATTATCGCTGGGCTCTATCCCCACGCTCAGGACCAAAAGGTCCACTTCCAGCTTTACCTCACCGGCAGTGGGCTCCTTCAGGCTGACCAAAAGCTTGTCTTCCCCAAGAGCTTCTACCTTGGGCTTGTTGTCCAAAGTGTAAGGGATGAAGATGACCCCCTTCTCCCGCGCTCTGGTGTAAAGCTCCTCGTAACGTCCAAAGGTGACGATGTCTCGGTAGAAGACGTAGATTTCAGTTTCGGGGTTGGCTTCCTTGAGGAGGAGGGCGTTTTTGACGGCGTTGTAACAGCATACCCGGCTGCAGTAGGGGTGCAAGTCGTCTCGGGAGCCTACGCATTGAATCATGGCGATGCGGCGGAAGGAAGGCGAGGATTCTTTCAGGAGCCTTTCCAGTTCAAGTTGAGTGAGGACACGGGGATGGGTTCCCTTGAGGTATTGCTGGGTGCCGGCTTCCCTACCGCCGGTAGCCAATATTATTGCCCCGCAACGGATGGCTTCCCCTCCAGGAGATAGCTCCACAAGGTAGCCTCTTCCGTCCTTCTCAACCCTGGCTACCTCCGAGCCGAGGTGCAAGGTTATGAAGGGGTTGGATTTTACCCTTTCCACCAGGGTCTTGAGGGTTTTAGCGGGGTCAATCCCGTCCAACACTACCCTGGGAAGCTTGAGCAGCCCGCCCGGCTCCTCTTCTTTTTCAACCAAGTCCACTTTGTAGCCAAGCTCAGCCAGGGATAGGGCTGCGGTCATCCCGGCCAAGCCAGCTCCTACAACCACTGCCCTCTCTTCCGGCGGGAACGAATCGGCGGAGATTTTGGCCAGAAGCCTGGGGTAAAGGTAGAGGAGTCTGGCCAATGCCATCCCCAAGAGGGCTTTAGCCTGCTGGGTTGCTTTGGCCTTGTCCCCCCGCAGCGGAGCTACGGCTTCTTCAAGGATTGGAACGACCTCGTAGGGGCCGAGGGTGCCGAGTTTCTGGTGCACTTCCAAAGTTGGGCGCAGCCCGCAGGGCACCACTACTAAGCGGTTCACCCCCTCGGCCTTGGCCTTCTCCACAAGCTTGTCCCAGGCGTCGGAAGAAGGCTCCAACGCGTAGAACGAAGCCCCGTAGGCCGAATAGACAAAAGCCCTGAGGGCATCAATGTCCAGCTCGCTGCTCAATTCAGGGCAAGAGATGAAGAAAACCCCGGGCCGCGGCTCAGCATCAACGAGGTCAGGATAAGATGTGAGGATAGGGTAGGGCGAGGAGAAAGGCTGGGTAAGGAGGGAGCGAGCGTAGAAAGCGGCCGCAGCCGCATCTACAACCGTATCGGGTATATCCATTGGGCTGCGGGCTGCTCCGGTCACAAACACTCCTTCGCGGCTGGTCTTATGAGGCTCATCGGGCTTAGTCACCGGAAAGCCCCATTTGTCCAGCTCAATCCCCAGCTTCTCAAGCCCCTGCGGTGCTCCGAACCCAACGGCTAAGACCACAAGGTCAAAAGGCTCTTCCCGCAGGCTTCCGTCCTCGGCCACGTAACGGATTAGCAGGTCCTTCTCCGGGTGGCGCTCAACTACTGAGGAAACCATGCTCCGGATGTAGCGAACACCTGGAGTTTCCTGAACCCTGCGGATATACTGCTCGTAGACTTTGCCAATCGGCCTCAAATCCATGTAGAAGACGGAAACCTCCAGTCCGGGGTTGCGCCTCTTGGCCAAGTTAACCTGCTTAGCCGTATACATGCAGCAGACCGAAGAGCAGTAGCCCCTGCCTATGGCTGGGTCGCGGGAACCAATGCAGTGGATGAAGGCTACTTTCCTGACAGGCTTGCCATCGGAAGGACGGAGGAGCTTTCCGTGAGTGGAGCCGGAGAAGCTGACCATTCGCTCAAACTCAAGGCTTGTAAGGACATTGGGGAAAATCCCGTAGCCGAACTCGGCCCTTTTAGCGGGGTCAAATGGCTCGTACCCTGCCGCCACTACCACCGAAGCAACGGAAAGTTCCGAGGTCTTAGGCTGCATGTTTAAATCAATGGCATCGGTAGGACAAACCTCAACGCATTTCCCGCAGCGGGTGCAGTAATCCATGTCAATTACGTAAGTTGGCGGGATACCCCTCAGATGCGGCTTGTAGATAGCTTTCTGTGGGGATAGCCTGCCTTCGTAAGGGTGAGGGCGTTCCTCAGGGCAGACTTCGGCACAACGGTTGCAGAGGATACATTTTTCTTCGTAAACGTAGCGGGGCTTGTGGAGGATTTTAACGGTGAAAGCCCCGGCCTTGCCTTCCAAAGCCTCCACTTCGGCATAAGGGATGATGTAGATGTTGGGGTGGCGAGCGCTTTCAAAAGTTGGGCAGAAGCGCGGAGAGGGATATGGCTCAAGGTAACAAAGGCCGCAGGAATCGGTTGGGAAGGTGTAATCCAATAGGTGAAGGGAGCCACCTATGCTCGGCTCCTTGTCCACCAAGTAGACTTCAGCTCCTGTTTCAGCCAGAAGCAAAGCTGTCTCCATTCCGGCAATGCCGGCCCCGATAACGAGAACTTTGGCCTCCATGGTGCTACCCCCTATTTTGAAGATTTGTCTTACCTGGCAATTTCTTCCACCATGGCCAGGTACTGCAGAGGCGTGAAGTTCCGGACCCGCGAAGCCTTGTTCGGGCAGACTACTGCACATGCCCCGCAGCCCTGGCACAGTGCAACGTTAACCGTAGCGATGCCCTTCCAAGGGTGAAGGGCACGCGCTTCATAAGGGCAAGCTTCTATGCACAGGCCGCAACCAGAGCAAAGTTCCTCTACTACGTAGGCCACAGTGGGCTCTTGGATAAGCTCCCGCTGAGCGAAAAGGCCCAAGACCTTGGCTGCCGCCCCCGAAGCTTGCGCTATGGTTTCAGGGATATCCTTCGGGAACTGGGCTGCGCCAGCTATGAAAACCCCCGCCGTCAGGCTCTCCACCGGACGGAGTTTGGGGTGAGCTTCCTGGAAGAAACCAAAGGCATCGGTAGCCACCCGGAGCCTCTTGGCCAGCTCCTCAGTTCCGGGCGAAGCTACCACCGCATTGGCCAGAACGGCCAAGTCCACCTCCGCCTCCACCGGCCTCCCCGAAAGTGTATCCACCCCTCGCACGAAAACCCTCCCCCCTTCCTCGTAAACCCTCGCCACCTTGCCGCGGATGTAAAGCACGCCGTAATCCATTATCGCCCTCTGGACGAATTCCTCATACTTTTTGCCCTGGGAGCGAATGTCTATGTAGAAAACCAAAGCCTGACCATCAGGCACCTTCTGCTTGAAGAGGGAGGCTTGCTTGGCGATATACATGCAGCATATCTTTGAGCAATAAGGCCGATGGCGTTGGGGGTCACGGGAGCCAGCGCACTGGACAAAGGCAACGCTCTTTACCTCCTTCCCATCGGAAGGGCGCTTCAGGCCATCCTTAAGCATCCTCTCAAATTCCAAAGCAGTGATTACATCCGGATAACGGCCTCCGCCATACTCGCCAAGAGCCTGGAGGGGATAGAGGTCAAAGCCTGTAGCCACCACTATTGCCCCAACGTCAAAAGACTTCTCCCCAGAAGGGGTCTCCACCTTCACGATGAAATTCCCCACATATCCGCCAACCTCCTTCACCTCCGAGCGGGTCAGGACGGTAACGTTTGGATGCTCCATGACTGCCTTGATTTTCTCCTCCAGGAAACCGTCGGGGGCATTGAAGTTTATGTAAAGGCCTGAGAGGCGGCGGACCTTTCCCCCAAGCTCTTCCCCTTTTTCCACCAAAATTACCGGATACCCAGCATTGGCTATGTCCAAAGCGACGGTGAGGCCGGCTATTCCTCCACCTATGACCAGGGCTTTCTTGATGACTGGTATCCCCAGAGGGATGAGGGATTCGTCGTAGCGGACTTTCTCAATGATGGTGCGGATGACTTCAATGGCTTTGAGTGTAGCTTCTTCCGGGTAATTCTGGTGGGGCCAACTGACTTGCTCCCGGATGTTAGCGATTTCAGTTCGGTAGGGGTTGACTCCGGCCGATGCAGCAGCCTTGCGGAAAGTAACCTCGTGCATGGAGGGCGAGCAGGCTGCCACTACAACCCCGTCCAGCTTGTGCTCCTTTATTGCCTGGCGGATAAGGTTTTGGCCTGGCTCGGAGCACATGTATTTGTAATCGGCAGCGAAGGCCACATCCGGCAACTTCTTTATCTCTTCCACTACCCGCTTCACATCAACGACGCCGGCGATGTTGAAGCCGCAGTGACAGACGAAAACTCCTATGCGAGCCATTTTCTTCAACCCCACTGTGAAAATAGCGATAAGACTTTCCCGGCTGCGCCGCTTGCCTGAGAGACCGTTTCCGGAATATCTTTAGGGCCGGTGCCGGCCCCGGCCAAGAATATCCCCGGGCGACCGCTTTCCAAAGGTGCAAAATTCCTATCTTCCTCCTCAAGGAAACCATGCTCGTCCAGCCTTAGGCCCAGCTTCTCCGCCAAAGCCCTGGTTTCCGGCCGAGGAACCATCGCCACCGCCAGAACTACTAAGTCCGCCGCTATTTCTACCTGCCTCCCTGAAAGGGTATCTACCCCCCGCACAACCACTTTCCCATCCTCCTGGTAGAGGCGGGCTACTTTCCCCCGGATGTAGAGCACACGGTCCTCTGTTACAGCCCTGTGGATGAATTCCTCATAGCCTTTCCCGGCCGAGCGGATGTCAATGTAAAAGATGATGGCCTGGCCATCGTGGACGCGATGTCTGTAAAGCATGGCGTGCTTAGCAGTGTACATGCAGCAGATTTTGGAACAGTAAGGCATGTGGCGTTCGGGGTCACGGGAGCCGGCGCATTGGACAAAGACCACTACTTTGGGTTCTTTGCCGTCGGAGGGCCGCAGGATTTTCCCTGCCGTCGGGCCTGAGGCCGAAAGGAGCCTTTCAAAGGCCAAAGAATCTATCACATCAGGGATAGTGCCAGCACCGTATTCCCCAAGTTCGGTTAGAGGCAATAGCTCATAACCGGTGGCAACGATTACTGCCCCGACCTCTTCCTCAAAAATCCTTTCCTTCTGGTTGTAATCAATGGCACCAACGGGGCAAAATCGCTCGCAAACCCGGCATTTTCCTTGGGTAAAATACAGGCAATTTTCGGGGTCTATGACCGGCTTGTTGGGCACAGCTTGGGGAGAAAGGGTATAGATGGCCTTGCGCTTCCCTATACCCCTTTCAAAATCGGTTGAAATTACCCTCTTGGGGCATTTCTCCTGGCAAACTCCGCAACCGGTGCATATATCCCAATTCACGTAAGATGGGTAGCGGCGGATTCGGACCCGGAAATTGCCTACTTCGCCTTCAAGCGATTCCACTTCGGAATAGGTGTAAAGCTTGATTTTCTCGTGGCGGCCTACTTCCACCGTGCGGGGGGTAAGGATGCATTGGGAACAGTCAAGGGTGGGGAAAGTCTCGGAGAGCTGGAGCATGTGCCCCCCGATGGAAGGAAGCCTCTCCACCACAACGACCTCATAGCCGGCGTTAGCTATGTCCAATGCCGCCTGAATCCCCGCTATTCCGGCGCCGATTACCAATGCTCGCTTGATGGGCATGGTTCAACCCCACGCACATGATGCCTTCTTGCCCACAACTTTCGCACTCCACCTGCAAAGTGGTGTGCTCAATCCCAAATTTTGAAGCCAGGGAGTGTTTTACCTCCTCCATGATTTTCTGAGCCTGACTCAGGGCTTGGTCGGCCAGGACTATGTGAGCGCTGAGAGCGGTGTAGTTAGGGCCTATGGTCCAGATATGTAAGTCATGAACCCCATGCACTCCCGGCACTTGAAGTATTGCCTCGGCCACTTTAGAAGCGTTCAACCCCGCCGGTATCCCTTCAAGGAGTATATGCGTAGCTTCTCGCAGCACCCGCCCTGCTCCCACCAAGATGACTATTCCGATTAATGCACCGATGAGCGGGTCAACCCAGAACCATCCAGTCCAGAGCATGACCAGACCACCAGCAATTACGCCTACTGAAGACAAAGCATCGCCCAGGACGTGGAGGAAGGCACTGCGCACATTGAGGTCACCGTGGTCATGCTCACGGAGCAAGATAGCAGCCAGAAGGTTTGCGCCCAACCCCACCGTTGCCACCAAGAGCATGGGACCAGCCAGCACAACTTCAGGGTTCCGGAGCCGTTCCCAAGCCTCGCGCAAGATTCCGAAAACCACCAGGAGCAAGGTTGCGCCGTTAGCCAGGGCTGCCAGGACTTGTAGGCGGTGGAAGCCATAGGTATGGCGGTCATCTGGAGGTAGGGAGGCAAGCCTGAGAGCCAAATAGCTCATCCCTAAAGCCAGGAAATCCAGGAAAACGTGGGAAGCATCGGAGAGCAAAGCCAAGCTGCGAGTCCAGAAGCCTCCGGCAATCTCAACCGTAAGAATCAAGCCAGTTAAAACGAGCGCCCATAAAAGGCGCTGCTTAGCGTAGTTCATCCTACCTCCTGGTCAAGCAACCCCTTGGCTTTCAACAGGGGCTTCGGGTCTACGTAATGCTTCTCCAGCTCGTAGCGGGTGGGGTCAAGGCCCAAAGCTATGGCCAGAAGCTGGGTGAAATAGAGGACGGGCAATGGCCTAAAACCCCCCTTCTTCACTACCAAATCCCTCTGCCAGCGGTCCAGATTGAACTGGCACAATGGGCAATTAGTTACAAGGACCTCTGCGCCCGCCCGGTAAGCGGAAGAAATTATCCGGTAGCTCATTTCCATGGCCAATTCAGGCTTTATAGCCACGAGGTAATTGCCGCAGCACTCCACTTTTCCCCCCCACAGGACCGGCTCAGCTCCCAGGGAAGCCATGAGCTCATCCAAAGCATGGGGATTTTCTGGGTCATCGTAGGCCACTTCAGCCGGGGGACGGAGGACCATGCACCCATAATAGCAGGCCACTTTAAGCCCCGAAAGGCTCTTTTGAACCTTGGCCTTCACCTCCTCAAAGCCGACTTCATCCCTGAGGATTTGGAGCACATCCATTACTTCAACTTGCCCTTGGTAATCGGCCTCTATGAAGTAGTTGAGCCTCTCCCTCCTCTCGCGGTCCAAGCGTATAACCCGATTGGTCCTCTTGAGGACGTTGTAACAAGTAGTGCAAGCGGTAGCGAGCTTATCCCCCTGAGCTGAGGCAGCCACTAACACCCTTGCCGGCCCGGCCAAGTCCAGGACATTGTCCACCAGAAGGGGGAAGGAAGCCCCGCAGCAATTCCAATCCGGGAGCTCTTCAAGCTCAACTCCCAAGGCAGCCAGAGCCTCACGAACCGAGCGGTCAAACCCTTTGCCTTTGGTGTTAAGGGTGCATCCGGGGAAATAGCTGACCTTCACAAGGCCTCCTTTAGAGCGTATATTTCCTGAAGCCTGCAATTATTGCCTGCTGGGGGAAAGACTCCAAATCCTTTTCGGGAATCTGGTTGTGCTTGAGGACCTCTCCACTTCTCTCCATAGCCAGCTCGCGGAGGGCCTCCATAATCCTTGACAGGTCCACCCCTTTCGGGCAGCGGGCGTAACAAGCCTGGCATGCTACGCAAAACCAAATAGTAGCCGATTGGAGGACTTCCTCCACCTGGCCGAGCTGGAGGAGGCGTATAACCTGGCTTGGTAGGAGGTCCATAGCGAAAGCGGCGGGGCACCCAGCAGAGCACTCTCCGCACTGGTAACAGGCCAAGAGGTCTTGCCCGCTTAATTCCTCAACCCTCCTGGCCAAGGGGTTAAGGAAGAACTTCTCCAGTGAAATCACCGTTCCCATACCCATCACCCTTTTCAGAGGCTACCAAATATTACATCAAGTTGAGATTTTTGTCAATACCCTTCCGGGCGAGAGGTGCGTCCCGATTTCTGACGTCATTGCGAGCGAAGCGCAACTTGCGCTGCCTTGGAATGACAAATTGGGGAACAGAATGCAGCCTCCTGCAAACCCCGCCACGAGTGGAACCCAAAACGCCGGCAAACCCTCAGCCTACGGGGGTGGGCAAAACGGGGGTCCAGGGGACGAAGCCCCCTGGCAGGGGGCGCTTACAAGTGTAGGTTTTTAAGTTGCTGGCAAATCGGAAAAGGAAGGCCAGGGGTGAGGGTAGAAATGCCCTAAAAGTAAGGGAAGCCCACTCAGCAAAGCAGCTCTCTTTTCCCCCTTTTTAGCTGAGGCTTCCCTGTAAAAGCCACGTAAGCGCTCCCGCAAGGCATTCTCTTTGACACCTAAAGGCTTGGCCAGGAAGCAAGAGCGGGCTATAACCATGCCCAAGCTCCATAGGGCAAGGACAAAAGCTTGAGGTTTAGATAGGTGAGGCATGTGTTGAGCAACGGTTTCGTACCA
>JAPWUT010000005.1 GCA_028275425.1 Anaerolineae bacterium
TTGGGGAACCGTCCTTTGGCGGAAGTGGCCCGCTCGGTGGCCTTCTCCAGCCTCCCCGACGGAATCTGCGTCTCCGGCCCAATGACCAGCATGCCAGTCCGAGCAGAAGACCTGCGGGCGGTGAAGGAGGCTGTGGGTTCCTTGCCGGTGTTCATAAACACGGGTGCCAAACACGAAAACATCGCCGACCTACTGCCATATGCCGACGGCGTGATTGTGGGTTCCAGCTTGAAAGTTGATGGCATTACTTGGAACCCAGTTGATCCGGAGCGAGTGCGCTCGTTTATGGCGATAGTACGCCAGTTCCGAGGAGAGTAAAGAACATGGCACGGGTAGTAGTGGAAGGTTTGACCAAACGGTTCGGCCGGGTGGTAGCGGTGCAAGATTTCAGCTTAGAAGTGGAGGAAGGAGAACTGGTCTCATTGCTTGGTCCATCTGGTTGCGGCAAAACGACGGTCTTGCGTTGCATTGCTGGCTTTGAGCGCCCCGATTCCGGCCGTATATTCGTGGATGATTGGCTGCTGAACGATGTGCCCCCTGAACGCCGAGGGATTGGAATGGTATTCCAGACTTATGCCCTCTTTCCCCACATGACCGTGGCCGAAAATATCGCTTTCTCCTTAATGATACGCGGCCGACCTCGGGAGGAGCAAGAGCAGGTAGTGAAAGAAATGGTAACTTTGGTCCACCTGGAAGGCATGGAGGATCGCTACCCGCACCAGCTCTCAGGCGGCCAGCGCCAACGAGTGGCTCTCGCCCGCGCTTTGGCCATGCGCCCTAAGGTCCTCCTTCTGGACGAGCCCCTCTCCGCTCTGGATGCCAAAATCCGAGAAGAGTTAAGGGGAGAAATACGCCGAATCCAAAAAACCCTGGGAATCACCACTCTTTACGTGACCCACGACCAAGAAGAAGCTTTGGCCCTCTCGGACCGGGTGGTAGTAATGAACATGGGGCGTATTGAGCAAATCGGTACGCCTTTTGAGATTTACAATGCCCCGCGCACACCTTTCGTGGCCTCGTTTGTGGGGACTATGAACCTCCTATCAGGACGGATGGACTCGGAAAACATCTTCCGCTGGAAAGAGCAAGCTCTCCGGATACGGCCGGACCCCAACATTCGCGCCGGGCAGGCGGTGTATCTCGCCCTGCGGCCGGAACGGCTGAAAGTGAGCCTCACGCCGGAAGGTATCCCTCCAGTGCACAATATCCTGCCGGGGCAGGTAGAATGGGTTACTTTCTTGGGGCCGATTGGACGCCTTTCAGTGCGCAGCAACGGGGAAATTTTGCTTGTTGATATGCCATCGGATGAGGCTCTGCGTTTCCCAGTGGGTTCTTCGGTTTGGATTCATTTCCATCCGGAGACCGGCCAGGTAATTTCGCGGGAGCGATAAGAATGTTGACGTTCGGCCTGAAAAGCCCAAATAACGATGCCCATTTTGAAGAGTGGTCCCTGCCCCTCAGGGAAGCAGGATACTCTTGGATGGAAATCCGTGCTCCAGAGACTCCCGACCCGGGCTGGGAAGAACAGTTGCGCGTATGGCGGAAACGAGACGGATGGTCCTATTCGGTCCATGCGCAGTTTTTCGGCATTAACCTATCCAGCCCGAACCCGCGGGTTCGGAGGGCAGCAGTGGAAGTGGCCTTAGAAGATTTGGCATTTGCCAAGCGAATCGGAGCGCGACGTTTAACCTTACACGCCGGAGATGTGAACTGGTACGATGTCCCGCCTATAGGCCATCCGGCGCATGCTCGCATGATACAAGAGCTGAATCGCCTGCGGGAAAAGCATCTGGCAGCGGCGGCCAACTCCATCACCGAAATTGCCCAGGTTGCCCACTCCCAAGGCATAGAGGTTACAGTGGAAAACTTGTATAAGCCGTGGGACCTATTGCTCAGCCCGGAGGAAGTTGCGAATTTCCTGGACCGGCTTGGAGGGTCAGTAAGCTTTACATTGGATACAGGACATGCGAGGGTAGCCGGGTGGCCTCCTGTGTCTTTCTTGCACCTCCTGAACGGGCGAGTTCAAGTCCTCCATTTGCACTGGAACGATGGTGCCTTTGATACCCACGATTTCCCAGACCTAACCATTCCGGATGTGGCGGAGGTGTTGCGAACGGCAAATCAACGCTGCCCACAAGCCACCTTTCTCATTGAAATCGCACCGAGTTCGGAGGAGGAGTTTGAGCGCTTCCGGAGCTGGCCTGCTCAGGTCCGGGAGCTGCTGAAAGCTAAATTTTAACTTAAGGAGGTTTCCTATGCAGGGCAAAAGGCTTTCCATGATAATCTTGCTTACACTGTTGCTGGCCGCTTGTGCGCGAGCGGTCACGCCGACCCCCGCTCCCACCAAACCAGCACCAGCTTCCCCCACTCCGGTGCCGCCCACACCGACCAAAAGCCTGGAGCAGATGAGCTATGAAGAGCGCATCGCCTTCTTGGCAGAAAAGGCGAAGGCGGAGGGCGGGGTGATAAATTCCTACGGGATGCCGGAAATCTGGGCCAACTACGGTGGCATCTTCGGGGAGTTCAAGAAGCGCTTCGGAATTACCCAGCAGGACATAGATATGGGTAGCTCCGTTGTGCTATCACGGATGACTGAGGAAAACGCCAGCAAGAATGACATCGCCGACCTCAAGCCGGCCTTCGCTGCCAAGCTGGCCGAGCGTGGCCTCACCGCCGATTACAAGGTCTCCTGCTGGGACAAGCTCCCCGAGGGCCAGAAGGGCCAGGATCCCAACACCAAGTCCGTCTGGTATGTCGGCTACAAGGGAACCCTGGGCTGGATTGTAAACACGAACTTGGTCAAGAAAATCCCGCGCACTTGGAAGGAACTGGAAAACCCCGAATACAAGAACATGATTGCCTATCTGGACCCGCGGGCGACCGGCACCGGGATAAACACCGTAGAGGCGGCGGCCTATGCGGTGAGCGGCGATCCTTACAACTACAAGGCCGGCGCGGAGTTCCTGGGCCGTCTGCACAAGATGGGCCTGGTGGCTACGGTGGACCCCAAAGTGACAGTGGACAAGTTCCAGCGGGGCGAAGTGGGAATCCTCATCAACTTTGACTACAACCTGCTCAAGTGGAAAGAGGAGCTGGGCGTGCCCAGCGAGGTGGTTATCCCTGCGGACGGGACCATCGCCAGTGGTGGTGGCGTAATCATTGCCAAGAACGCGCCGCATCCTTACACGGCCCGTCTGTTCATGGAGTTCCTCCTCTGCGGCGATGGCCAGAAGCTCTACGCCCAGGCTTTCGTAACGCCAATCCGGCCAGATGTGGAACTTCCGCCGGAGGTGGCAGCGAAGTTCCCGCCTAAGGAAGCCTATGCCAAAGTGGTCATGATTGATTACTCCAAAGATGCTGCCATCTCGGAGGATTTGAAGAAAGCCTGGGCAGAGGCCACCGGAGCCCCATAATGTCCGGCCACAGGGGGAGGGGCCAAGGCCCCTCCCCCTGCAAGAGGAGAAGCGGAATGACCGTTACGTTGCGAGGGATACGCGGGAATATTAGCCGGTTACTTCGCCTCCTTTCTTTGGAGGTACTGCTCCTCATTCCTTTCATCCTCTTTGTAGGCCTCTTTGAAATCTACCCCATTCTGAACATGGCCTACCGCAGCCTTTTTGATTTGAACGGCAATTTTACCTTGGCAAATTACATCAATGCTTTCACCAAACCCCAATTCAGGTTTGCAATTCGGAACAGTTTGCTTTTTGCCACGGCGGCCAGCTTGGTCGGAGGGATTGGGGGGACTTTTGTGGCCGCCTTGGCAGTTCGGTTGCCGGCGCGTTGGCGCAACCTGTTGCTTTCCCTCTATGCCTTGCCAATGACCCTCTCAGGACTGGTGGTTGCCTTCGCCTTCATTGTGCTACTTGGCCGCAACGGAATCCTTAACCTCTTGGTCCGACGTGCTTTCAGCCTTCCGCCAACATTCTACTTCAACCTTTACGATTGGCCAGGCATCGTGATGGTTTACGCTTTCTTCCAGATTCCTTTGATGACCTTGAGCATGTCTGCGGTTTTTGAGAACTTGGACCCTAACCTGATTGAGGCCGCTCGCAACCTGGGAGCCCGGTCCTGGCAAGTCTGGCGTTATGTGGTGATACCGGTTCTGCTTCCTGGCTTCCTGGCCGGTATGAGCATCCAGTTCGCCGGGATGATGGGAGCTTTCGGAACGGTGCTGGCCCTGGTTGGAATGGCTAAGAACTTGCTTTCCTTGCAAATTTACTCCCACTCCTCTGAATCAACTTACAACTTGCCTCAGGCTGGGGCCTTGGCAATGGTGCTTATTACAATAACCGGCACAGCACTGCTTCTATTGAGCTGGAGCGCTCGACGCCTTGCCCGGAGGGGGGCATGATTCGCTGGATTTTGTTCGTCTTGCTGGTGCTTTATATTGTGGTACCCCTCCTCATGCCTGTAATATTCTCCTTCAGTGTCTTCTGGCAGGATATCCTTCCCCAAGGGTTCACCCTTCGCTGGTATGAAGCAATCCTCACCCGCCCGGCCAACTACGAGGCTTTGCTGGTCTCGCTGACCGTGGCCTTTGGAGCAGTCCTACTAAATCTGGTGATTACAGTGCCGGCAGCATATGCCCTGAACCGGGCAGGGCCAGGCTGGGGGCAACGGCTAAGGGAAGGGGCAGTGATTCTCCCTCTCTTGTTCCCACCCCTGGTGGTGGGCACAGCTCTTCTCCAAGCCTTCACCCGGCCGCCTTTAGCCCTCACAGGAACCATTTGGATGGTCATCATCGCTCATGCCATCTTAGGTTTCCCGTTCATGTTTCGCCTTGTCCTGGCTGCCTTTCAGACCATTGACGAACGGACTCTCAGCGAAGCAGCGGCCAGCCTTGGGGCTACTTTCTGGCAGAGGATGCGCTATGTCCTGATTCCGAACGTAATGCCTGGCATCCTTTCTGGCGCTCTCCTTGTTTTCGCCATTAGCATGGGGGAGTTTGAGGTTACATCAATGGTGGCCGGCTTTACTGCCCAGACTCTGCCCCTGCGTCTCTTCCAACAAATCCGGAACGACATGCGCATAGCTTCGGCAATCACGGCTTTTCTGATTTACGTCTCCTTCCTCTCTTTTGTGTTGATGACCTATTTGGGTGCGCGTATGCGCCGCTTGCGTGCTTAATCCAAGCAAAATAATTTAAGGAGGTGAATTATGCGTTCCTGGCTAATGCGTTTGCTCGTCGTAGTTGCCCTGCTCGGCACCTGTGTGGTAGGCTGCCGCCCTGCCCCTAAAGGGCCCATAACCCTCACTATCATCATGGAGCAAGTCCCGGACACTGACGTGGTCCGTAAACTCTTACCTGACTTTGAGAAGGAGAACCCGGACATCAAAGTGGTCATTGATGCAATGCCTTACGATGCCATGCGCGATAAAATCCTGGCCTCATTCATGGCCCCCAAAGCGACTTACGACGTAATTATCGTGGATAACCCCTGGATGGATGAGTTCGTGGGTGGGAATTTCCTTGAGCCCTTGGATGACCGAATTCGTCGCATCCCGGATTATGATTTTGAAGATTTCGTGGGCCCAGTGCGAAAAATTGGTGTAGTGGGCGGCAAGGTTTACGGCATCCCCTTCTACAATTACGCCGTGGGCTTAATCGTTCGCCAGGACCTCTTTGATGACCCGGCCTATCGGGATGCTTATCAGAAGAAATACGGTAAGCCCCTGGCCCCACCGACCAATTTGGAGGATTATGTGCGCATCGCTCAGTTCTTCAAGGAGCAGAGCGGGGGTAAGATTTACGGGGCAGCCATGCAACCCCAACGCGGTTACAAGGTTTTTGAGGAATGGAAGAACTGGCTATATGCTGCCGGAGGCAACTTGCTGGATGAGCAGGGCAATGTAATCATTGACCGGCCCGAGGCAGTGCGGGCTCTGGAACTTTACATTGAAATGTACAAAACAGCAGCCCCACCGAACTCCCTGAACTGGGGCTTTGATGAAGCCCTGCGGAGCATGGCGGCAGGAGAGGCCGCCACGATGATGAGCTACAACTGGATGCTGCCCACTCTGAACAACCCACAAGGGCCCGCTGGTGCCCTGGCCGGCAAGTTCGCACTCTACGAAGTCCCCGGTGGGAAAGCGGTGCTTGGAGCCTGGCACTGGGCCATCCCCCGCAACGCGCCAAATAAGGACGCATCTTGGCGCTTCATCTCTTGGCTTACCTCCAAGCGTATGGAAAAACAACGGGTAATTTTGGGCGGCGCGCCGGTGCGGGTGAGCGCAATGAAAGACCCCGAAGTCTGGCAGAAAGGATTTGGCCAGGCCTATTATGAAACTGTGCTCAAAATCCTTGAGGACGCCGAACCACTGGCTCGCGGTCCCAAGGCCGAGGAAATCATCCAAGTAGTGGGCACCGAGCTGAACGCTGCCGTAGCCGGGGAAAAGACTGCCGAACAGGCCCTTAAGGATGCCGCCGCTCAGGTGCGCAAGATTCTGGGGAAGTGAAAGGAAGCTATGAATCGGCGGGATCGTGCCCTGGGACGTTGGTTGTTGTTACCCCTCCTGGGGCTCCTGGCCCTGGTCCAGGGCTATCCGATTGCCTTCGCCGCTTACATCTCCTTCCACGATTACCAACTTACTGCCCTGGACCAGGTGCGCTGGGTAGGGCTGGCTCAGTATCAAGGACTGGCAAATAACTCCTCTTACTGGAACGCAGTGATGAACACCCTAATCTTTGTTAGCGGGGCAGTGACTTTGGAGCTCATACTTGGCTTGGCCTTAGCCCTACTTCTGCACCGGCCGGTCCCCGGGCAGAATGCTTTTCGGGCCATTGTATTGATGCCCATGTTCATCACCCCCATCGCAGTAGGGTTAATGTTCCGTTTCCTTCTCAATTCCCAGCTGGGCATCATCCCGTTGGCTCTGCGTTCCATCGGCGTGGAAATTGACTGGTTCGGCCCAAATTTGGCTTTGTTCTCCCTAATCCTCATTGATGTGTGGCAATGGACACCGCTCATGACATTGTTCCTTTTAGCAGGGCTGGAGGCGCTGCCCACGGAGCCATTTGAGGCGGCTCGTGTGGATGGCGCCTCCGGCTTCCAAATTTTTCGTTACCTCACCCTGCCTTTGCTACGGCCGGTAATCTTGGCTGCGGTTCTGATACGTATGCTGGATGCTTTCCGGGTATTTGAATACGTTTATGCTATTACCCGTGGTGGACCTGGAGAACGCACAGAGACAATCCTGTTCCACATCTACCGCGTGGGTTTCCTTTACTTCCGCTTGGGCGAGGCATCGGCTATGGCTTTCACCTTGGCTGCTGTGATTCTAATCTTGGTGGTTGCCCTCTTTTACATCCTCCGCCGTCAGGAGGCTTGGGCATGACCGTTTTCAATCGCCCTTGGGCAACGCCTTTGCTAACCCAATGGGCTTTGACCCGCCGACGCTTGGGAATATGGATTCGCCTGAGTTTGCTTGGGTTCAGCACTTTTGTAGTCCTTTTCCCTTTCATTTGGGTGTTGGCAGCTTCCCTGAAGCCACCGATGGAGTTGAACCGACCTTCGCTTTGGGGTTTTACGCCAACAGCGACGAATTGGGTAGAGGTCTGGTTGAGGTCCCCATTCGCTCGCTATTTCCTTAACAGCATTGTGGTTGGCGTGCTCACGGTAACGGTTTCCCTACTGGTAGGGGCCCCTGCTGCTTACGCTTTCTCTCGCTTTCGCACTGGAGGGACGTGGTTGCGCTTTCTAATCCTGGCAGCCCAAATGTTGCCCCCGGCCCTCTTCATCATCCCCTTCTTCCTTATGGCCTATTACACCGGCTTACTGGATACAGTGTGGGCATTGGCAATGGCTCACCTCACCTTCATCGCCCCTTTGGTCACATGGTTCCTAATTGGCTTCTTTGAGGACGTACCCCGGGACTTAGAGGAGCAAGCTATGGTGGATGGCTGCACACGATGGCAGGCATTCCTGCATGTGGTATTGCCGGCTACCCGTCCAGGCTTGGGAGCAGCCGGGCTCTTCGCTTTCATCATGTCCTGGAACGAGATGTTCTATGCATTGATGCTGGCCGGAGGGCATTCAAAAACCCTCCCGGTAGCTATCGCTGGCTATTGGACTTTCCGCGGGGTGGAGCTTGGAAAAATGTCTGTGGCTATCCTCTCCGCCGCTATACCGGTGCTGGTAGCTTCGTTCTTCGTGCAGCGTTTCTTAATCCGTGGGCTGGGAGGCGGCGCTATCAAAGGCTGAAGAAAGGAGGCATTTATGGGACATTTAGTGCTGGGGATTGATATCGGGACAACGGGGGTGAAGGGGATTCTAATCGGCCCAGGAGGAAAGCGTCTTGCCGAGGCAACGGCCTCTCACGACCTTCGCTCTCCGTATCCAGGATGGGCCGAGGAGGAACCCGCCGAGTGGTGGCAAGGAGTGCAGGCCGTCTGTCGCCAACTGCTTCGTGGGCGTAACCCGCGTGAAATCGCTGCGGTGGGCTGCAGCGGAATGGTCCCCGCTTTGGTGCTCCTGGATGAAAAAGGGCAAGTCCTGCGCCCATCAATCCAACAGAACGATGCCCGAGCAGTGGAAGAAATTGAACAGCTGCGCCGGGAGCTGGATCAAGAACGTCTCTTCGCCATCACCGGAGGGTACACTAACCAGCAGCACGTTGGGCCGCGTTTGATGTGGTTACAGCGCCACGAGCCGGAAGTGTGGAGGCGGACCCGTTGGGTTATGGGCTCCTACGATTACATCGTCTACCGGCTAACGGGGCAACGTTCCCTGGAAATCAACTGGGCGGTGGAGTCTGGCCTCTTTAACATCTACCGGAGAGAGTGGGATGCAGAGCTCCTCCAGGCCAGTAGATTACATCCCGAACTTTTCCCGCCAGTGCACCTTCCCACCGAAGTAGTGGGAGAGGTTACGCAGGCAGCGGCAAAAGAGACGGGATTGTTCCCCGGAACCCCGGTGATAGCGGGGAGTGCGGATCACGTAGCTTCCGCCCTGGCGGCAGGCTTGCGGGAGAACGGAGATCTCCTGATAAAGTTCGGCGCAGCTGGAGACATTCTCTATTGCTTGGATCGCCTGGAAGCTCATCCCCAACTTTACATTGATTACCACGATATCCCTGGACTTTACCTCCTCAACGGGTGTATGGCGGCCTCTGGCTCCCTGGTAAAGTGGTTTGTCACAGAAGTTCTGGGCTGGGAAGCCTCCGGAGAAAGCTATCGGCGGCTGGATGAGGATGCTTCCATAGTACCGCCGGCTTCAGAAGGGCTTATAGTTTTGCCATATTTCCTGGGAGAGAAGACGCCGATTTTTGATGCCCAAGCCCGCGGCCTCTTCTTTGGGCTCACCCTTAGCCATGGCCGAGGCCATATGTTCCGCGCCATCCTGGAAGCAGTCATCTACGGCTTCCAACATCATATTGAGGTCCTGACTGCCCGCGGTTACACCATCCGTCGGGTAGTAGCCACCGACGGTGGGGTACGCAGCGGCCTCTGGCGCCAAATCGCCGCCGACGTCTTGGGCATGCCAGTTACTTCCTTCCCTGAACATCCCGGTTCTGCTCTGGGGGTTGCTTTCGTTGCCGGGATGGCTGGAGGCCTCTTCCGCGACTGGGCAGAGATTGAAGCCTTTGCCGGCCAGGCCCTCCGAAACGAACCAAATCTCAAAGCCCATGCCCGCTACCAAGAGGCCTATCGCCTCTATCGCCAGCTCTACGAGACCCTGAAACCTCTCTTCCCCCAGGCAGCATTGCTGGGTCAACAACCCGAAGCGACATGAATATCCAGCCAAGGAGGTTTACTATGGGGCGCTTAGACGGACAAGTAGCAGTAGTTACAGGAGCCGGGACGGGAATTGGAGCAGCAATTGCCCGAACCTTGGCTCGTGAAGGGGCCTACGTGGCGGTGACGGATATCAACGAAGAATGGGCCCATAAAGTAGTTGAAGAAATCCGACAGGCTGGTGGAATAGCCGAAGCGTGGCGGCTGGATGTGACCCGCAAGGCCGAAAACGTGGCGGTGATGGACGCTGTGGTTGCCAAGTGGGGTCGCCTGGACATCGTCTGCCCCAATGCTGGGGTTTCCACCATGAATTGGGCCAAAGATTTAACCGAGGAGGAATGGGACTACAACTTCAACGTGAACACCAAAGGCGTATTTTTCACCTGCCAGGCGGCCATACCCCATATGATCCGCCAAGGCGGCGGCCGCATCATCATTACCGCCTCCATGGCTGGTCATCGGGCTGTCCCCCTGTTGGCCCACTACGCTGCCTCTAAATGGGCAGTAATAGGCTTCGGCCTCAGCTTAGCTGTTGAAGTCGGCAAATACAACATCAAAGTCAACTTAATCTGTCCCGGCTTCGTGCGCACCTCCATGCAAGAACGGGAGATTGTTTGGGAGGGGAAATTGAGGGGGATGGACCCAGAGGCCGTGCGGGCAGAGTATATAAGCAAAACCCCACTTGGCCGCATTGAAGAGCCCCAGGATGTGGCCAACGCAGTGCTCTTACTATGCTTGCCAGAAGCAGACTTCATCACAGGCGCCGTATTAGACGTGACCGGAGGTGCCCACCTGACCTAAGCCAGGCCGTAAACAACCTGGCTAAAAATGCAAAGGGCGCTTATGGAATGCCATCTTAGCAACATGCCCACGAGTGGGACCCGACTAACGGGGGGTGGGTCCCACTCGTGGCGAGTTTACCCTCGTGGGATGAAGGCTCGCCCCTTTTAAAGCTTCGTGAGGGGTTATTTCCCCATTATCGGGAGATTGTGGTATACTCCTCCCAAACATGAACTATGCTGGCTTGGTGATGAGGCCCAAATTGCCCGGAATTTATATCGCTATTGAGGGACCAATAGGGGTGGGAAAAACCACTTTGGCCAGACTCCTTCAGCCTTATTTCAATGCCCAGCTCCTCTTGGAAGTCTTTGAAGAAAACCCATTCCTTGAAAAATTCTACCAGGACCGCGAACGCTATGCCTTCCAAACCCAATTGTTTTTCCTCCTAAGCCGCTACCACCAGCAGCAAGAGGCCATCCCCGAAGCTTTGGCTAAGGGCAACCTCATAAGCGATTACACCTTCGCTAAAGACCACCTCTTTGCTACCCTCAACCTCAAAGGCGAAGAATTGGCCCTCTACCAGGAACTGTACCGCATCCTTTCCCCTAAAATCATCCCCCCTAACCTCGTCTGCCTCCTGCAAGCAAGCACCGATACCCTCATGGAAAGGATTGCCCTAAGAGACCGCCCATACGAACGAGGCATGGACCGGGATTACATCCATCGCCTCCGGATCGCTTACGATGAGTTCTTCTCCCAATACGACGAAGCCCCAGTGCTGCGCATAGATACCGATGAGCTCAACTTCGTCCGGAAAAGGGAAGATTTGGAGCTGGTTGTAGGGATGATAAAATCAGCCTTAGAACACGGTGTGGCTCGCAAGCCTCCTCTTTTCCCTTTAGGAGGTAAAAAATGAAGCGATTTGTAGCCGTAGCCGGAAACATAGGGGTCGGGAAATCATCCCTCACCAAGCTTTTGAGCGAAAGGCTCGGCTGGGAACCGTTCTTTGAAGCCGCCGACGAGAACCCATACCTATCAGATGTCTACCAAGACATGGCCCGCTGGTGTTTCCACTCCGAAATATTCTTCCTGGCCCGCAAGCTCTACCACTACAACATCCTCCTCAAAAGGCCCGGCTCCGTAATCCAGGACCGCACCATATACGAAGACGCCGAAGTATTCGCCGAAAACTTCTACCGAGAAGGCCTTATGGACGAAAGAGACTACCGAACTTACCGCCAACTCTACGAAGCCATAATCTCAGTCCTGCCTCCACCCGACCTTGTAATCTACTTGCAGGCTTCAGTCCCAACCTTGGAAAAGCGCATTGCTATGCGGGGAAGGGATTACGAGAAGAAAATCCCCAGGGAATACCTGGAAAAGCTCAACGCCCTCTACGAGGAGTGGATAGAACGCTACACCCTAAGCCCCGTCCTCAAAGTCCCGGCCGACCGCCTTGACTTCGTCCACTCCTCGCGGCATTTGGATTTAATTGTGGAAAAAGTGCTGGAGAAGCTCCAGGGCAAAGAAGTGGTAACATTTGAAATTCCGGAGGAGTAAGTTGGAGAAAGTGGAAAGGTTCTTCCGAGACCTTGTGGAAACAGTCTTGCTGACCCTGGTCCTCTTCTTCTTAGTGCGGACAGGGGTTGAAAACTACAAGGTTTACGGCTCAAGCATGGAGCCAAACTTCTACGAAGGGGAATACATAATAGTTAGCCGCCTCTCCTATTACCTCCACCCCCCTCAGCGAGGGGATGTGGTGGTCTTCCGCTACCCGAGGGATTTCCGGCGGACCTTCATAAAGAGGGTGATTGGACTTCCGGGGGAAACGGTGGAAATAAGGCAGGGGAAGGTCTATATAAACGGCCAGCCCTTGCACGAACCATATCCCGTGACCGAGGCCAGCTATTCCTGGGGGCCAGCCACCGTAGGCCCCGATGAGGTCTTTGTCTTAGGCGATAACCGAAATTTCTCCTCCGATTCCCACAACTGGGGGATGCTCCCCACCCGCTACATAATAGGCAAAGCTTTGCTCTGCTACTGGCCCCCAAACCGCTGGCGATTAATCCCCTCATATAAAGGAAGCACCTTCTTAAGCCCGCTACTTCTCAAGGAGGCAGGGAAATGACTTTGAAACTTAAGCCTGCGGAATTGGCCCGCTTTTTTGACCATACCCTCCTCAAGCCCGAAGCTACAAGAGCCCAAGTTGAAGCCCTCTGCCAAGAGGCAATCCGCTACGGATTCTACGCGGTCTGCGTGAACCCAAGCTACGTAGCCCTGGCGGCCTCTATCCTCAAAGGGACAGGGGTTAAAGTCTGCAGCGTTGTAGGCTTCCCCTTGGGTGCTACCCTACCCGAAGTAAAAGCCTTTGAAGCCGAAAAAGTCATAGCCATGGGGGCTGAAGAAGTTGACATGGTGATGAACATTGGGGCTATGAAAAGCGGCGATTACACCTTGGTCCGGGATGACATAGCCAAAGTGGTAGAGGTTGCTCACAGCGGAAGAGCGCTGGTAAAAGTAATCTTAGAGACCGCTCTTCTCACCCCCGAAGAAAAAACCAAAGCTTGCCAGCTGGCACTGGAAGCCGGAGCCGATTTCGTCAAGACTTCAACAGGGTTTGGCCCAGGCGGAGCTACGGTAGAAGATGTCAGGCTCATGCGAGCAGTGGTGGGGGATAAGATGGGGGTTAAGGCCGCAGGCGGAATTTCCTCCCTGGACCAAGCCCTGGCCATGATAGAAGCCGGAGCTAACCGCATAGGAGCAAGCCGGAGCGTGAAGATAATCCAGGAGGCAGAGGAAGCCTGGAAAGCTCATGAGCAGAACCTTTAAATTGCGAATAACCTACTCCCAGACCGGCCCGCTGAAATACATCTCGCACCTGGATTTAATGCGGCTGTGGGAAAGGCTCCTGCGGAGGGCAGGAATCCCTCTGGCCTACTCCCAAGGCTTTACCCCTCACCCAAAGATAACTGTAGCTTCTCCGCTGCCGGTGGGGTTTGAAGGCCTGAGGGAGGTGATGGAAATCACGCTTACCTCACCCACCTCACCCCAAGAGTTTGAAGCCAAAGTCCGGCCCTGCTTGCCCGAGGGTCTGGACATCGTTCAAGTGGAAGTGGCCGAGGACGAGGCCCTTTCCCTGCCGCAAAGAGTAATGGCCTCAGAATACGAAGTTTTTCTGCCCGATTGCCGGGAGAAGGAAAAGCTCGCCCAGGCCGTGGAAGAACTGATGGGCAAAAGCTCACTCCCATTCCGCCGCGAGAAAGGCGGCAAAGTCCGGGAATACGACTTGAGGCCTCTGATAAAGGGCTTAAAGGTAACGGAAGGGCCAGGTTGCACCTTGTGGATGCTCCTGGAAACAAGCCCTTCGGCTACGGCCAGGCCGGAGGATGTGCTCAAAGCCTTGGGGTTTGAAGGTTATGCTAAGATAAGGCGCCTAAGGCTGCACCTTGCGCCAAAAGGAGGGTGAACATGGCTTTTAAACCTTTGGGGAAATTCGGCCTTGATGTCAATGAGCCGACAACGGCTAACGGCTCGCCGGCTGTTCAGCTGGAAAAGCCGGAAATAATCTCCCACACCCAAGCCTACTTCGTCCGCCTGAACTTCATCCTAAGGCCGTGGAACGACCCGAACGACCCCGCCTTCCTGGCCACTTACGACCGGATAATTGACAACCTCTTGGAAAGAGGCATAGCCATATATGCCCTCGTCGGTTCCCAGGCCACTCCCACCCCCGATATGGGCGATATCTTGAGGGAACCAACTCCTTCCACCACTGCCGAGGAATGGGTCAACCTTTATGTAAGATGCTTTAAGACCATTGTGGAGCATTTCAGCGACCGGGTATGGATTTTTGAAAGCTTCAACGAGCCGAACGACTGGCATGGCGGGAACAAACCCTGGGTCCACCCCTACTGGATGGCCCGAATCCTGAAGGAGATATACCTTGCGGTAAAGCCTCGCTTTGGTGTCACATTGGTCTCCGGCCCCCTCCTGGCCCACGACCTCCCCACCGGCCCCGATGATGGCTCCAGATACCTTGATGCCATTTACAAAAGCGGCATTGATATGCACCGGTGGGAAGAAATCAAGAAGGACCTTGGCTCTTATCCCTTAGACGGCATAGGCTACCACCTCTACGTCTGCGCCTCCCCTCAATCAACCCCCGATTGCGTCCGCACTACGTTCAAGAAATACCTTGATGCCATTTGGAAAGTGGTGGTCAAATACGAGGGGGAGAACACAGGCAAGGGGATATACATCTCCGAATTCGGCTGGCCATCCGATAACGGGGAAGAGTTCCAGGCCGCCATGATAAGGGCAGCGCTGGAGTATTTAGCTGGCGACCAGAGGGTAAAGGCCGCAGTTCTGTTCTGCCTCCAGGACTTCGCCGATAAATCTTACGGGCTATACAAATCCTTAGGCTTTGAGCCGGCCCATAGGAAAACCAAGCCCTATTGGGTGTTCCGTTCCCTACTCACTCGCCTGCCCATGGACGAAATACCGGCCGGGGTCGGAAGGGATAAAGAGGGAACACTTTATTGGCCTATCGTGGAATGCTACCTCAGGCACGGAGGGAAGGAAGCAATTGGTTTGCCCTTTGATAACGGCGGAGGAGTGCCGGTTCACCGCTGGGGGGATGGTTGGGTCCAAGATTTCCGCACCCCCTCCGGCCGGCGTGAATCAATCATAATGCTCAAGCGAGGGGAGAAAAGGGCCTACCTCCTCTACGGCCCAATCCGCGATGAATACATCTACCGCCAAGGCGGTCCACTCGGCCCATTGGGTTACCCCATAACCGATGTCTACCTGGATGAATGGGGACTTCCAGCCTGCAAATTTGAGGGCGGAGAAATAGCCTGCAGGCCAATAGTTACCCTGAAAAGGGGGAGCGCATGAGGAAACGCATCCTTCCCTTGCTCCTTGTGGTAATACTGGTCGGGCTTGGAATCGCTGCCTGGCAATTCCTCACCTCCGAAAGGTTGAACCCGAAAGGTAATGGCTTCTTCGGAACCATTGAAGCCAACGAAGTGGCAATCTCTTCCGAAATCGGGGGCAGAGTTAAGGCCTTGCACGCAAAGAGGGGGGACCGCGTTCAGGCGGGGCAGCTTTTAGTAGAGCTGGACACTGAGCTTCTGGACCTCCAAATACGCCAGGCGGAAGCAGCCCTTCACTTGGCCGAGGCTAAGCTTGCCCTCCTCAAAGCCGGCCCCAGAGCCGAAGACATCCGGAAAGCCGAAGCGGAGCTGGCCCAAGCCGAGGCAGCCAGGGATACAGCCCGCAAAATCTTGGAAGTAACCAAAGCGATGTTGGCCAACCCCCAGGATTTGAACGCCCAAATCCACAGCCTTGAAGGCCAGATAAAGGTCATGGAAGCATCCATTAAGGCAGCCTACGCCCAAATCCAAGCAGCCGAGGCAGAGGTTTCAATGTATAAAGAAACAGTCCCCGCTCTGGAGAAGGGGACCGTAGTGGAAATCCCTCTCCCCGGAGGCGGGGTAATCACCAAAACCATAGAGTTTCCGCGCCACCAGCTTGATGAGCTTCTCTACCAATGGAACCTCGCCTCTCAGAGATTGAGCCTCGCCTGGGAGGAATACAACGCTTTGAAAGCGTCCCTGGACCAAGCCCAGAAAACCCTTGAGGTTTTGAAGGAGATAAAAGCCAACCCTCTTTCCCTCAAGGAGCAAGTCCACAAGGCCGAATCCAGCCTGAAGCTCTCGGAAGCGATGGTGGAACTGGCCAAGGCCAAGCTTGAAGCCTTGAAGAAAGGCCCCAGAGCCGAAGACATTGAGGCGGCAGAGGCAGAAGTGGAAAGGGCGAGAGCCTCCGTAGAAGCCCTTAAGTCAAAGCGCGAAAAACTCTTCCTCTACGCCCCCATAAGCGGCTGGGTCACCACCCAGGCCTTTGAGGAAGGGGAACTCGTCCCTCCAAACTCCACGATTCTGAAAGTGGCCAACCTGGACGAACTAACCCTCACCGTATACGTCCCCGAGCCTGACCTGGGCCAAGTTCGGCTTGGGCAGAAGGCTAAGGTTAAAGTTGACGCTTTCCCCGGCGAAGTGTTTGAAGGGGAAGTCTTCTACATATCTCCGCAGGCCGAGTTCACCCCGAAGAGCGTGCAGACCAAAGAGGAGAGAGCGAACCTCGTCTTCCGGGTAAAAATTCGCCTTCCCAACCCTGATGGTAAACTCAAGGCCGGCATGCCAGCCGAAGCTTATTTCTCCCAATAGGATGGGTATGCGCAAGCTGCTTATCGCCACCAACAATAAAGGTAAGCTGGCTGAATACCTTGAGCTTTTGAAAGACTTACCTTTTGAGCTTACCTGGCCTGAGAAGGAAGGACTCAAGCTCAAAGTGGAAGAGAAGACTGGCTCTTACCAAGAGAACGCCATCGCCAAAGCAGTCACTTGGGCCAAAGCCACAGGCCTCATAACCTTGGCCGATGATTCCGGCCTGGAAGTGGATGCGTTAGGGGGAGCCCCCGGCCCGGTTTCGGCACGCTATGGAGGGTTGGAAACGGACCGGGAAAGGTATGAGCTTTTGCTTAAGAAAATGGAAGGGATACCGTGGCCCCGGAGAACAGCCCGCTTCCGCTGCGTCATCGCCATTGCCTATCCCGATGGAGAAGTCCACACGTTTGAGGGGGTAATGGAAGGGCTAATAGCCTTAGAACCGAAGGGCGAGCACGGCTTCGGCTATGACCCTGTCTTTTTCCTGCCTGAGCTGGGCAAGACTGTAGCTCAGCTCACCCTTGAAGAGAAAAACCGCCTGAGCCACAGGGCTCAAGCTGCCCGAAAAGCTCGCGATTTCCTCCTATCTCTGTCCTAAAACCACCCCTCGGGCCAGCGGTTGCCGAGCAACTTCTCCAGCTGCCCTTTCTTTTCCTCCATGCCCTTTTCGCTAAGATGAGGACAATTCTCAGGGGAACTTTGGCCAGCAGCGAGCTTCAAGGCGAAGTTGAAGCAGGAATTTTCCCCGCATTTTCCGCAATTCAGACCGGGCAGGAGCTTGTAAACTTCCAATGGCTGGGGAGGGCGATGCGTGGTGAAATCGGGCTGGATTTCCGGGCGCCTTTCCCAAACTTTGTTTACCAGCGCGACGAGTTTCTCCACCAATTCCTCAGCCTCTTCCCGGCTTTCCAAATGGTCTACGGCGATTCGGTTTGGCCAAAAGCCTATGTTATGGTTCCTGTAGCGCCAGGACAAAGCCGGAACATCGGGAAGGTATATCCCCCTGGGGAGCACAGCGTTCAGGTAAGGGAGAGCTTGGGAGAGGTCAGCATCAACGTAGGCAATAGCTTCATACTCAAACTCCTCACTGCTGTGAGGCGACATATTGATTTCAAGCTTGTAGGATTGGACCAGCATAGCCACCACACCCCCATAGCGAAGTAGCAGTAATGTACACCAAACTCCCGGAAAGCGCAAAATTCTGACCTATCTGGCCGTAAATGGTCGGGCGATTTCATTGCGAGCGAAGCAACCCCGGAATGGACGAAGCCCCTTGGCAAGGGCTATCCCCTTGCAAAACCCGCTCTGAGTGGGACCCAGGACGCTGGCGAGTCCTAAGCCCACGAGGGCGGGCAAAATTGGGGGGTCCAGGGGGCGGAGCTCCCATGGCGGGGGGGTTGGGAGGTGTCCCCCCACGAAATCAAAAGAGGGAGCGAGTTGCCCACATTAGCAACCCCGCCACGAGTGGGACCCAAAACCCTGGCGAACCCTAAGCCCACGAGGGCGGGCAAAATTGGGGGGTCCAGGGGGGCAGAGCCCCCATGGCGGGGGGTTTGGGGGGTGTCCCCCCACGAAATCAAAAGAGGGAGCGAGTTGCCCACATTAGCAACCCCGCCACGAGTGGGACCAAAAACACCGGCAAACCCTCAGCCAACGAGGGTGGGCAAAACGGGGGGTCCAGGGGGGCGCAAGCCCCCATGGCGGGGGGGTTGTGGGGGGTGTCCCCCCACAAAACCAAAAGAGGGGGCGAGTAGCCCGCATTAGCAACCCCGCCACGAGTGGGACCAAAAACACCGGCAAACCCTCAGCCAACGGGGGTGGGCAAAACGGGGGCCAGTGGGGCGAAGCCCCCTGGCAGGGGGTTTGGGGGGTGTGCCCTTCCGACCTAACCCCCTGACCCCCTTCCCTGCGAGGGAAGGGGGAAATTTTCGCCTCGGAGAGGGGCCGGTGAGAGATTAACCCCAGAACGCCGGCAAACCCTCAGCTAACGGGGGTGGGGAATGGGGGTGGAGGGGGCGCAGCCCCCTCCCAGGGGGTTTGGGGGATGTGCCCCCAAGACTTTTATTGCACCATTACAATCCCATCACCTCGCTTTCCCTCCGTGCCCTGAGCCTTTTCCCAACCTTTGGCCAATCGCTTTTGGTTTTAGCCATTGGTATGGTATACTGAGGCTGGGCTATCCCAGACCTGGAAGAGCAAAGCCGGGAGGAGCTTATGTTGGAGGAAGATATTGCCGAAATCCTCATTGATGAGAAAACCCTTCAAGCCAGGATTCGGGAACTCGGAGAGCAAATTTCCCGCGATTACCAGGGGAAAAGGCCAATCCTTGTGGGAGTGCTCAAGGGCGCCTTCATGTTCATGGCCGACTTGATTCGTCACATCTCCATCCCACACGAGATAGACTTTATGGCTACCTCCAGCTACGGCGCAGCCACCGAGAGCAGCGGCATCGTCCGCATCCTCAAAGACTTAGATACCCCAATATCCGGAAGGGATGTGCTCATCGTGGAGGACATAATTGATACCGGCCTGACCCTTGATTACCTCTTGAGAATCCTCAGAGCGCGCAACCCTGCTTCTATCCGCGTCTGCACCTTGTTGGATAAAAGGGAGCGCCGCCGTATCCCCATTCCTCTGGATTACGTGGGCTTTGAAATCCCCAACAAGTTCGTAGTAGGGTATGGCTTAGATTTCGGCGAAATCTACCGTAACCTGCCCTACATAGCGGTCCTCAAGCCCGAAATTTACCGAGGTAATGAGTGAGCCCAAATTTGACAAAAAAGGCATTTTATGCTAATCTTGTGCCATAAGACCCCACGGAATGGGGGACACCCGAAGGAGGGGATGAGATGAAGGGCCTAAAGAACCTAATCATAATCATAGCTGCTTTAGCTGTTCTGGCAGGCTGCGCTAAAGCCACTCCTACACCCACTCCTCTGCCGCCTACTCCAACGCCTGCCCCAACTCTTGCACCTACTCCAACGCCGGCCCCCGTGGAAAAGACCATTGTTATAGGTTTCACCGCTTCCCAGACTGGGAAATACAACGCTGAGTCCAAGGAGCAAATCCAAGGACTCAACCTCTGGGCTGAGCATCTCAGTGCCGCCGGGGGCATAAAAATCGGCAATACAGTGGTTAAAGTCAAGTTCAAGTTCTATGACGATGAAAGCACTAAGGAAAGGGTCCAGGAACTCTATACCCGCCTTATCACCGAAGACAAAGTGGACTTCCTCATCAGCCCCTACAGCAGCGGTTTGGCTGCGGCTGCTGCCGTCTTAGCCGAACAATACTCCAAGATTATGATTGTAACCGGTGCTGCCTCCGATGACATCTTCGCCAAAGGCTACAAGTTCGTCTATCAGATTTACACCCCCGCCAGCCGTTACTTGACCGGCGCTATTGATATGCTTGGGAAAGTTGACCCTGCGGCCAAGAAGATTGCCTTCGTTTACGAGAAAGAGAAATTCTCAACTGACGTGGTAAACTTCGCCAAGGAATACGCAGCCAACAAGGGTTACGAGATTGTGCTCTTTGAGGGTTATGAGAGCGGGACCACCGACTTTGCCCCGTTCATCAACAAGATAGTGGCAGCGGCACCGGACGCGATTTTGGGTGGAGGCCACTTTGCCGACGGCAGCACCTTTGCCAAGCAGCTTTATGAGAAGAAGGTCCCGGCCAAGCTTGTCTCCATCCTGGTAGCTCCTGCTCTCCCTGAGTTTGCCGAAATCGGCGAGGCCGCTTTCCAAATTACTGGGCCAAGCCAGTGGGAGCCGCAGGCCCAGTACAATGAAGAAGCCGCTAAGAAGGCGGGCATCCCCTGGTATGGGCCGAGCGTGAAAGAGTTCGTAGAAGCATACAAGAGCAAGTACGGCTACGAGCCAGGCTACCACGCTGCCGGAGGTTACGCTGCTGGCCTCGTTCTTCAGAAAGCCATTGAAGATGCCAAAAGCCTTGAGCCGGATAAAATCAAGGCAGCTTTGGAGAAGATGGACATCATGACCTTCTACGGCCGCATCAAGTTTGATACAGCCCAGTTCTACGGCAAGCAGATAGGCCACGAGATGGTTTACCTCCAGTGGCAGAAGGACCCATCCGGCAAACTTGTGAAGCAGGTGGTCTGGCCCGAAGAAGGGCGCTCGGCTCCTCTGATTTATCCTCGCAAGTTGGAGTAGTAGGCAAAGAATAAGGGCCGGAGGATGGGCAAATATCCTCCGGCCCTTTACTTTAAAAATCACGGGTGAGGTGGAGCATGGGCGTATTTTTAGCCTCTCTTGTGGACGGCCTGATGTTGGGCTTCGTATACGGCTTGGCAGCTATGGGCTTGAGCCTTATCTGGGGAGTTATGCAAGTCATAAATTTGGCCCATGGGCCATTCATAGCTTTGGGGATGTTCTCGGTCTACTACCTTGGAGTGAAAGCCGGCCTTACACCCTACGGCGCCCTGATTTTTGCCCTCTTCTTTGGCCTATTGGCCGGTATCATAACTTACTTTGTAGCAGTGCACAGAGTCCTGGATGCACCACACCTCACCACGCTATTGGCTACCTTCTCCGTGAACTTGATGATAATAGGCTTGGGAACGGTTATCTTCACCACAACGCCCAGGGCTGTTGACATAAAATTACCATCGGTCTCCTTAGGAGCTGTTTCCATCCCTGCTACCCGGTTTGTGGCTGCGTTCTTTGCCCTGCTTTCGGCCGCTGGGCTTTACCTTTTCCTCTACGGCACCAAGTTGGGGAAGTCTGTCAGGGCCGTGGCTATGAACAGGGCTGCGGCCGAACTTATGGGGATAAACACAGTCCAGGTTTTGGCCTTCAGCTTTGGCTTAGGGACGATGCTGGCAATGATAGCCGGAGGCTTGATAGCTACCCTCTTCCCCTTCACCATCCTTTCCGGAAGCGTTTATGAGCTTAAGAGTTTCGTGATATGCGTTTTGGGCGGGCTTGGTAACCCGGCCGGGGCCCTTGTCGGTGGGATAATCCTTGGCCTCTTAGAAGGCGGGACCTCTGCTTTCATCCCCGTAAGCTGGGTTC
>JAPWUT010000108.1 GCA_028275425.1 Anaerolineae bacterium
TCAGCCTTTGAGCACAAGAGGCAGGAAAACTTTGAAAAGCTCCTTAAGGTAAGTCAAAGTGACAGTGACCGTCCCCGTAACCACTTGACCGCCGATAGCTGTGCCGGTCACTAAGATTTGCCCGCTGTAAAAACCGAAAGTCGCGGGCAGAGTAGCCGTGATTCGGATAGCTCCGGTAGCCCCTTGGTAGAGAGAGCCTCCCACGGCCGAGAAAGTGAGCCAGCCCGTTGAGCTTAGGCGCACAGTCCAGCTTAGAGGCACGCACCTCGGATTTTCCACCGAAACAGTCGCCGTGTAAGGCCCGACAAAGCCTGAAGAATCGGCCAGGAAAGAAATGCTTGCCGGGTTCAGCCTCAGCTTGGCCTTGAGGGCTTCCGCCGCGTCAATAACCCCGTAACCGTAATACCAGTCGCGGCCGGGTTCTCCCAAGTCCACGGCTGTGGATGTGATGCAGTAGCGGACCTGGGCTGCAGTAAGGTTCGGGTTGGCCGACCACAGCAGGGCCGCCAGTCCTGCAACGTGCGGGGTAGCCATAGAAGTTCCAGCTGCGTAGCCGTACCAACCCGGCACTGTGCTTAGTACGCGGTAACTTCCATCTCCTCCTGGCGCTGCTACCTCTATCTCCGGCCCATAGTTTGAGTAGTAGGCGATGCCGGAATAGTAGTTTACGGCTGAGACGGCGATAACTTGGGTGTAGGCAGCAGGGTAAAGGACGCGGTTTGCCCCCTCATTGCCAGCGGCGGCTACCATCAGGCAACCCTTGCGGTAAGCGTAATCCACTGCATCGGCCAGGACTGATGAACTTTCGTCCGCTCCCAGGCTCATGTTCAGAACCTTAACCCCTCGGTCTGCAGCCCAGATGATAGCCGCAGCCACGTCTGTATCGTAGCCGTTACCGGAGGAGTCTAAAACTTTAAGTGGCATGATTTTCACATTCCAGGCGACTCCTGCCACTCCTTGGCCATTGTTCCCCTGCGCTCCGGCTATCCCGGCCACGTGGGTGCCATGCCAGTGGTCATCATCGGGATAGGCATCATTGTTCACAAAATCCCACCCTGAGACAATCCGGCCCGAAAATTCCGGGTGGTCCAGGTCAACCCCGGTGTCTATGATGGCTACCGTTACGCTGGAGGTGCCTGTGATTATGTCCCAAGCTTGAGGGGCTTTGATGAGGTTCATGTTCCACTGGTAAGCCCAGTAGGGGTCATTGGGGACGAAGAGCGCCCGCACAAACCGAACGGGTTCGGCATACTCCACGATGGGGCTGGCTCGGAGGCGTTCAATCCATTCCCTCTCTTTCCCAGGCGGGACCGAGAGCACTTTGACTCTTAAGGGAGCGATTTCGCCAACGATTTTGGCTTCGCGGCCGAGCAAGGCTTGGAGAGCCGGTTCGGCAATGCCGGGGCGGATTTTCACCACTACTTTGCCTGGCACGAAGGGGCTTTCGGCGCCCACGAGCTTGAACAAGGATAAAGCCAAAGCTAAGCCGAGGGAGATGAAAAAGACTCTGCCCAGCTTCATAGGCTTTCTATCTCCTAAGCATGGTCCTCAAGAAGTAGAGGCAACCCTCCGGTTTAGGGGGCTGAGGGGCTTCTGCTTCCAGAGCGGCCAAGGCATCGCCTCGCCCTGCCCCTTGCGTGTTCGGGTCAAGGTTCAAGTTCAAAGCCGAATCCATCATCCTGGCCTTGACTTGGGCTGGGTTCAAATCGGGGTAAGCTTGGAGGAGCAGGGCAGCTACTCCTGAAGCATGAGGGGTGGCCATGCTGGTCCCGCTGGCCGAGGTGTAGAAATCGTCCACAGGGTTGCCCATGGATGTTCCGCCAGCTCGGCAGGATACAATCCCTACTCCGGGGAAGAGGATATCGGGCTTAACCCGGCCATCGGCGGTGGGGCCGCGGGAGGAGAATGGAGCTACTTGGTCGGAATCATCGGATGCCCCAACCGTTATGACCTCACGGGCGCACCCTGGGCTCCCGACTGTTCCCGGGGAAGGGCCATCGTTTCCAGCAGCAGCGCACACCACAACCCCTGCTTTCACTGCCGCATCGCACATAGCTGATAAGGCATCGGTCCCATCACAGGGGCCGGGGGAGCCTAAGGAGAGGTTTATGACTTTTGCCCCTTGCTCCACTGCCCATTCTATCCCGGCCATGACATCGCTCATCATTCCAGAGCCGTCGGCTCTGAGGACCTTAGCGCTCAGCAGGAGGGCTTCGGGGGCTACTCCGCGGTATTTCCCGCCGGAGGCTTCTCCGCTCCCAGCTATTATCCCCGCCACATGGGTGCCATGGCCATGGTCATCCTTGCCGTCCCCTCCCACGAAGCTGGTGTAGGCCAGAATGCGGCCGGAAAAATCCGGGTGCTCATAATCAATCCCCGTATCCACCACGGCCACTTTGATTCCTCGCCCCGTGAACCCCTTCTCCCAAACCTGCGGAGCCCTTATGAGGGGGACGGAGACGTCCAAGAGGGCGTAGACGGGCTTATCGGGCCAGATTGCTTCAACCCTGGGGTCTTCCTCCAGGGCTTTTAGTTCCCCTGCTTTCACCCTCAAAGCGGTGGCCGGGATGAGGCGGAAATGTCGGAAGATGGCTTCTCGCCAAGGCTTGAGGATTTCCTCGGCGAAGCGAGCCAAAGCTTCTGGGCTCAGAGCCAGGCCTTCTACAAGGCCTGCGGCCATGAGGGAAGCAGATGTGTATTTCACAATCACCGGTATGACCTCTTCCGGGGGCAAAGCCGAAATCTCCGGCGGACGCTTGTATGGGCTCATTTTACCTCCTTGACCTTCTCCCTCCAATAGTCCAAAACGTCTTCCAAAGTCTTCCTGATGGGTATTGAGGGCTCCCAGCCGGTATCGCGGCGGATTTTGGAGTAATCGCACAAACTCACCGGCACATCGCTTGGGCGCATCAAGGCCTGGTCCTGTTCAACCCTGACCTCTATCCGGCTCATCTGCAAAAGCATCTCCAGCAGTTCTTTTATGGAGTAAGCTTTGCCGGAGCCTATGTTGTAGACCTCGCCGGGTTTCCCCTTGGTGATGGCCAGGTAGTAAGCTCGGACCACATCTCTGACATCGGTGAAATCGCGTTTGGGGAACAAGTTCCCGACTTTTATCACCGGCGGACGGAGCCCGGCTTCAGCTTCGGCCAGCTGGCGGGCAAAGGCGGGAATTACGAAATCCGGCCTCTGGCGTGGCCCAGTGTGGTTGAAAGGCCGGACCCGAACTATATGAAGGCCATGGGAGAGGTGGAACTGGAGGCCGAGGAAATCCTGGGCTACTTTGCTAACCCCGTAAGGGTTGTTGGGGCGAAGGGGCGCATCTTCACGGACGGGGAGGTCTTCCTCTTTAACTGCCCCATATTCTTCGTTTGAGCCAACCACTAAGATTCGCGGCTCAAGCTTGAGCTTGACCACGGCTTGGAGCATGTTGAGCTGGCCTCGGACGTTGTTTTCAAAAACTTCCCAAGGGTTCTTCCAAGCGTCGGGGACAAAGGCTGAGGCTGCCAGGTGGAAGATGAAATCGGGGCGGATTTGGGCCAGGATTCCTTCCACCTCTTGGTAATTCCCCAGGTTGCCTTGCACCAGGTGGATTTTGTCCTGGATATGGGCCACATTCTCCGCCGAGCGGTGGACGAGGCCCGCTATCTCCCAATCGGTGTTTTCCAGGAGGAACTCCGCCAAGTGGCTTCCGGCGAATCCTCCTATGCCTGTTATGAAGGCTCGCACATAAGCCCCCTTTTATGGGTAAATCCTTCCCAAAGTCCTGGGGAAAGGAATTGTTTCCCGGATATGCTGTAGTCCGCATATCCAGGCCACAGTCCTTTCCACCCCTAACCCAAAGCCCGAATGTGGTACTGTGCCGAATTTCCTGAGGTCAATGTACCACTGATAGGCTTCCCGAGGCAGGTTATGCTCCTTAATCCGCTGCTCCAGGAGGTTGGGGTCCGAAATCCTCTGCCCTCCACCTATTATTTCGCCGTATCCTTCCGGGGCCAGGAGGTCAACCGAGCGGCAAACCTCGGGGCGGTCCGGTTCTGGCTCCATGTAGAAGGCCTTGGCTTTAGTTGGGTAATGGTGGACGAATACCGGCTTCTCAAACCTAAGGGAGATTATGGTCTCGTGGGGGGCGCCGAAATCTTCACCCCATTCCAGAGGTTCTCCGGCCTCTTTGAGGATTTCCAAGGCTTCATCGTAAGAGATGCGAGGGAAAGGTGGCTCTACTTTTTCCAGTGGCGAAGTATCGCGCTCCAGCACTTTTAGCTCGTTGGCCCGCTCTCTGAGGACAGTTTGGACTACGTAAGTGACCAGCTCTTCCTCTACTCGCATACAATCTTCCAAATCGGCGAAGGCCATTTCGGGCTCAACCATCCAGAACTCCATTAAGTGGCGGCGGGTTCGGGACTTCTCGGCTCTGAATGTGGGGCCGAAGCAGTAAACCTTCCCGAAAGCCATAATTGTGGCCTCGTTGTAAAGCTGGCCGCTCTGGCTCAAGTAAGCCGGCTGGCCGAAGTAATCGGTGGCGAAGAGGGTGGTAGTGCCCTCGCAAGCGGCTGGGGTAAGGATTGGGGAATCAATGTTCAAAAAGCCGTGGGAGTCAAGCCAATCCCTTATGGCCTTTATCACCGTAGCCCTTACCCGCATTATGGCCCACTGTCGTGTGGAGCGAAGCCAGAGGTGGCGGTGGTCCATCAGGAACTCTATTCCGTGCTCCTTCGGTGTTATCGGGTAATCCTGCACGAACTGGAGCACTTTAAGGTCCTTCACTTCCACCTCATATCCGCCTGGTATACCGGGGGCTCTCGGTTCGGCCTTAAGGGTGCCTTCAAGGATTAAGGAGGATTCCTGGCCTACTTGGCGAGCGGCTTCAAAAGCTTCGGGGGGGACGTTGTTTTGGAAGACCACTGCTTGGATTATTCCGGTGCCGTCCCTAACTTGGAGGAACTGGAGTTTTCCTTTATCAACTTTGCCGTAGAGCCAGCCCTTTATCCTTACCTCTTCCCCCACGAACTTAGGAGCCTCTTCAATCCTCACATCCCTGGGCACTTCTCTCCCCTCCTCGCTTAATTTGAATTCATTATACTTCCACTTGCTTACTGAAGCAACCTTTTGGCCAAAACTGGCCATTTCGCTTGGGAAGGAGGGGGAAGAAATGGGGGGTCCAGGGGGGCAAAGCCCCCTGGCGGGGGGCTGTGGGGGATGTGCCCCCAAAAACCTCAAAAGGGGACGAGTTGCCCACATTAGCAACCCCGCCACGAGTGGGACCTAATACGCTGGCAAACCCTCAGCCCACGGGGGCGGGAAAACGGGGGGGGCCAAGGGGGCGGAGCCCCCTGGCAGGGGGCTGTGGGGGATGTGCCCCCAAAAACCTCAAAAGGGGGCGAGTTGCCCACCTTAGCAACCCCGCCACGAGTGGGACCTAATACGCTGGCAAACCCAAAGCCAACGGGGGCGGGAAAATGGGGGGTCCAGGGGGCGGAGCCCCATGGCGGGGGCTGTGGGGAGGTGTCCCCCCAGAACAAAAAGAGGGGGCGAGTTGCCCACATTAGCAACTCCGCCACGAGTGGGGCCCAAAACGTTGGCAAACCCTAAGCCTACGAGGGTGGGCAAAAGGGGGTCCAGGGGGCGCAAGCCCCCTGGCAGGGGGTTTTGGGAGGTGTCCCCCCAGAACAAAAAGAGGGGGCGAGTTGCCCACATTAGCAACTCCGCCACGAGTGGGACCCAATACGCTGGCAAACCCAAAGTCAATAGGGGTGGGAAAACCTGCAAGCCCTTCAAAAGCTCTGACAGCCATTATCGGCGCGGAGAATTATCCCACCGCCTAAAAGCTCATCATCCCTGTAGAAAACTACCGCCTGGCCAGGAGCTGCTCCTATTACCGGCTCCTTGAACACTACCTTCACTTTCCCTTCCCCCAAAGGGTAAACCACAGCCTCCTTTTCCGGAGCACGGTAGCGAACGCGAGCTTTGACCTCAATCGGCTCGCTGGGGAAATGTCCGGAGATAAAGTTGGTTTCCCCGGCTATAAGCTCTCTCTGCCCTTGCTCCTCCATCGTGCCCACTATCAAAGCATTCCGTTCCACATCTTTGTCCAAGACGTAAAGCCGTTTTCCGTAAGGGATGCCGAGGCCGAAACGCTGCCCTACAGTGTAAAGGGGCAAGCCCTTGTGGGTGCCCAATAGGCGGCCCTTCGTATCGTAGATAGGGCCAGGGCGAAGTGCTTCGGGAGCGTAAAGGCG
>JAPWUT010000110.1 GCA_028275425.1 Anaerolineae bacterium
TGGCTCCTGGAAGCCCCTTACCGGATGCTCATGAACAACCTTGACCCCGAAGTCGCCGGCGACCCCGATAACCTCATCGTCTACGGGGGAAGAGGCAAGGCAGCCAGAAACTGGGAATGCTTTGAGGCTATCCTCCGAACCCTTGAAGAGATGGAGCCCGATGAGACCTTGCTCATCCAATCGGGGAAGCCGGTCGGAGTCTTCCGCACCCACCTGGATGCCCCAAGAGTCCTCATGGCTAACTCCAACTTGGTCCCCGCCTGGGCAACCCAGGAATACTTTGATGAACTGGAACGCATGGGCCTCATCATGTTCGCTCAGATGACCGCCGGAGCCTGGATTTACATCGGAACCCAGGGCATCCTCCAGGGAACTTACGAAACCTTCGCCGCCGCCGCTAAGTCGGCCGGATGGCCAAGCCTAAAGGGCAAATTCGTCCTGAGCGCTGGCTTGGGTGAGATGGGAGGAGCCCAACCCCTCGCTATCACTATGAACGAAGGGGTAGGCCTGATTGTGGAAGTGGACCCATGGAGGGCCCAACGGCGCCTGGAAACCGGTTACCTGGACGTAGTGGCGAACGACTTGGAAGAAGCCATGACCCTGGTAGAGGAAGCCCTGAAGAAAGGGGAAGCCAAATCCATAGGCCTCATCGGCAATGCCGCCGACATCTACCCCGAGTTAGTGGTAAGAGGAATAACACCCGATGTGGTCACAGACCAAACCCCAGCCCATGACCCGCTCATGTATATCCCCAAAGGCCTTTCCGTGGAAGAGGCAGCAGAACTTCGCCGCAAAGACCCACAGGAATACATCCGCCGCTCCATGGCCTCCATGGCCGAACATGTCCAAGCTATGCTGGAATTCCAGAAGCGAGGGGCAATCGTCTTTGATTACGGGAACAACTTGCGCCAGAGAGCCTACGATGCCGGAGTAAAAGATGCCTTCAATTACCCCGGCTTCGTGAAGGCCTACATCCGGCCCCTCTTCTGCCAGGGCAAAGGACCATTCCGCTGGGTAGCCTTGTCCGGCGACCCCCAAGATATCTACGTCACGGACCAAGCCATTATGGAGCTTTTCCCTGAGGACGAACACCTGGTGCGCTGGATTCAAATGGCCCAGAAGAAAGTGAAATTCCAAGGGCTTCCGGCCCGCATCTGCTGGCTTGGCTATGGGGAAAGGGATAAGGCCGGCCTCAAGTTCAACGAATTAGTAGCCTCAGGCAAAGTCAAGGCGCCTATAGTCATAGGGCGCGACCACCTGGATGCCGGCTCGGTAGCATCGCCCAGGCGGGAGACCGAAGGGATGAAAGATGGCTCCGATGCCATCGCCGATTGGCCTCTCCTCAATGCCCTCCTCAACGCCGTCTGCGGAGCTACCTGGGTAGCCATCCACCAGGGAGGAGGGGTCGGAGTTGGCTACTCTGTCCACGCTGGTCAGGTAATAGTAGCCGATGGCACCCCTGAAGCCGCCCGACGCCTGGAGCGAGTCCTCACTGCTGACCCATGGATGGGGGTGATACGTCACGTGGACGCAGGCTACGAAGAAGCCATCGCCGTAGCCAAGAAATACAACCTCAAGATACCGATGATGAAATAGGGGGCAGGAACGGTACGGGGTGCAAGGGCTCAAGCCTTGCGCCCCGCTTTTGTAAGGTAAGGAGGTAAGATGAGCAAAGAATACCCTTTGGCCGAACTCCACCGCCACCTTGATGGGAATGTTCGCTTGGAGACAATCCTGGATTTAGGCCGGAAGCATCGCCTACCGCTCCCGGCAGATGATGTGGAAGGGCTGCGCCCTTACGTCCAGGTCACAACCCCGCAGCCAGGCCTCTTAGCCTTCTTCACCAAATTTGAGTGGATGAAAAAGGTGCTGGTAGATTATGACGCTTGCCGGCGAGTGGCTTACGAAAACGTTGAAGATGCCTTCCGAGAGGGGATAAAGTACATTGAACTCCGCTTCTCCCCGCTCTTCATGGCCGAAGAACATCGCTTAGACCCGGTAGGGGTTGTGAGAGCCGTATGCGAAGGGGTTGACCAAGGCATGAGGGATTTCCCGGTGGAGGTCCGGCTCATAGGAATCCTATCCCGCACCTATGGGCCCGAGCTGTGCTGGAAAGAGCTTGAAGCCATCCTCAAAGGCCGGGATGAAAAAGTTGTAGGTGTAGACCTGGCGGGGGACGAAATCCACTTTCCGGGCTCACTTTTTGTAGAACACTTCCGCAAGGCCCGAGAAGCTGGCCTTCACGTCACCATCCACGCTGGAGAAGCCACAGGCCCCGAAAGTATCCGCCAAGCGGTCCTGGAGTTGGGGGCCGAAAGGATAGGCCATGCCACCTCTGCCCCCCAAGACCCCTCAATCATGGAACTTTTGGCCGAAAGAGGCATAGGCATTGAAGTCTGCCTAACCAGCAACCTTCAGACCGGGGTGATAAAGTCCTACCGAGAACACCCCCTGCCCATCTTTCTGGAGCAAGGCCTCCTGGCTACCTTGAACACTGATGACCCTGGCATAAGCGCTATAACCCTTGAGCACGAATACCGGGTAGCGAGGGAAGAAATAGGGCTGAGCGAGGAGCAAATTAACAAACTTAAGGAAAATGCCTGGAAAGTAGCCTTTAAGCCCCCGCTACAACCCTGAAGAGCTTGCCTTTACAGCCCAAGCCTCTCGCAAGGAGATATGGCAACAAAAACCCACCCCAAGGAATGACCCCCCCTGGCCTCCCAGCCTGATAACGCCCGACAAAACTGGGACGCACCCCAAGCTTTCACCCCATTGCCAAAGCTTCCCCCAGGTGGTATAATTAGTGGTGAAGATTGCAATCCAGGAGGAGGGAAATGGTTGAGGTTACAGTGGACAGCATAAGGGTAAGCCTCATATCTCAACACAGGGTGGTTGTGCTAAAGGAGGTTGGGTCAAACCGCTACTTGCCAATTTGGATAGGGCCATTTGAAGCCGATGCCATCGCTATCCACCTGGAAGGAGTACACGTGGCTCGCCCGTTGACCCATGACCTTCTGAAGTCTGTGATTCACAGCCTCGGCGCCAAGGTAGCCTACGTTGTGGTGGATGACCTGCGCAACGATACTTTCTACGCCAGGATAGTCCTGGAGGTGAACGGCAACAGGATTGAAGTTGACTCCCGCCCAAGCGATGCCATAGCCTTAGCTGTCAGGGCCAACGTCCCAATCTACGTAGCCGAAGAGGTCATGGACCAAGCTGCCGTCACCCCTGAAGAGGAGATACCCATCGGAGAGAAGGAAAAAGAAGAGGTTAGGGACGAGGACCTCAAGCCTTTCAAAGAGTTCTTGGAGAACTTGGACCTGGATGACCTTGAAGGTTTGGATAAAATGGATTAGGCATGGTGGAAAGACTCCCTCCCCACAATTTGGAAGCCGAACAATCGGTCTTGGGGAGCCTCCTCCTGGACGGTGAGGCTATAGTCAAAATAGCCTCTTGGCTCCGCCCAGATGATTTCTACAACCGAGCCCACAGCCTCATCTACCAAGCTATCCTTGACTTATACGAACGCCGGGAGCCGGTGGATTTCGTTACTTTGTGCGAAGAGCTGGGAAGAAAAGGGATACTGGGAGAAGTAGGAGGCGAAGCTTACATAACATCCCTAATCAACGCTGTCCCTACACCCATCCACCTTGAGCATTATGCCCGGATTGTGGAGAGGACGGCAACTCTGAGAAGGCTTATTTCGGCGGCAGGGGAAATTGCTTCTATGGCCTACGAGGCTACGGGAGATGTAGATGAAACCGTTGATAAAGCCGAGCAGCTAATATTTGGCGTTTCCCAACGCCGCCTCCGCCGGGATGTCTTACACATAAAGCAAGTCCTTGAAGAATACTTTGAGCGGATTGAGTACCTGCACCGCCACCGAGGCGAATTCATGGGCGTCCCCACGGGCTTCTCCCAGTTGGATAAGCTGCTGGGAGGTTTGCAGAAGTCCGATTTCATCGTAATTGCCGGCCGACCGGGCATGGGTAAATCCAGTTTCGCTTTATCAATAGCTCACAATGCGGCTAAGCGTTACGGCCAAAGGGTCGCTATCTTTAGCCTGGAAATGTCCGCCGAGCAAGTAGTCCAAAGGCTCTTGGCTGCTGAGACCGGGGTTGATTCCCAAAGGTTAAGGTTGGGCTTAATTAAGGACGAGGAATGGCCAAGGGTTGTGCAGGCTATCGGAGTCCTTTCCGAAACTTCAATCTTCTTGGACGATACCCCTGCCATTTCCGCTATGGAGCTTAGGGCCAAAGCCCGTCGCCTCCACGCCGAATACGGCCTTGACCTCATCATTGTTGATTACCTACAGCTCATGCAAGGAGACTCCCGCTCCGAGAACCGGGTCCAGGAAATTTCTTACATCTCCCGGGCCCTCAAATCACTGGCTCGGGAACTGAACATTCCCCTGGTAGCCCTATCGCAGCTATCACGGGCCGTTGAGCAGAGGCAGGACAAAAGGCCCATCCTTTCCGATTTGCGCGAGAGCGGTTGTCTGGCCGGAGACTCTTTGATACCTATAGCCGACACTGGAGAGTATGTTCCAATCCGCGAGCTGGTAGGCCGGGAGCCTTTCACAGTATGGGCTCTGAACCCGGAGACCTGGCGCCTGGAACGGGCATGGGTAAGCAAGGTTTTCCCCACAGGAAGGAAGCCGATTTATCGCCTGACCACCCGCTTGGGGCGTTCGATCCGAGCGACGGCCAATCATCGCTTCTTGACCCCTGCAGGATGGAAGCGGCTAGATGAGCTTCAGCCCGGCATGTTCATCGCACTGCCCCGTCAGATCCCGTCACCTTATCCGCAAACAATGCGCGATGAGGAGCTGGCCCTCCTCGGCCATCTCATCGGGGACGGCTGTGCACTTCCTCGCCATGCCGTGCAATATACAACAAGTGATGAAGAAATGGCCTCCCTGGTTGTCGCCTTGGCGCGCTCTGTATCGGAGGAACTGGCGCGTCTGGCCCGGAGCGATGTTTACTGGGATAAGGTGGCATCCATTGAGCAGGAAGGGATTGAGGATGTGTTTGATATGACGGTCCCCGACTTGCATAACTTCGTGGCCAATGACGTGATCGTCCACAATAGTATTGAGCAGGATTCGGACGTAGTAATGTTTGTCTACCGAGAAGAGGTCTACAATCCCGAGACCGAAAAGCAGAACATTGCTGAAATCATTGTGGCCAAACACCGCAATGGCCCAACGGGCGTTGTCCCCCTTTACTTTCGCAAAGATGTTGCTCAGTTTGTAGAGGTGGAGCTTCTCAAGGAAGGGTTGGATTTTGAGCTGGGAGAGGGGTATGAAGAGTTGTGAGAAAGGATTCAGTGGCTTCCCCCCAGGCAAGCTTCCAGTGGTCCGAATACCGGAACTTTTCTTCAGCGAGCTTTTCCCTTACATAGACAACCTCCCCGAGCTTAAGGTCACACTTTACATTTTCTGGCTCATAGAGCATCGGAAAAACAGGGCGCCTTACGTCAGCTTTGAGGAGCTGGAATCAGACCCGGCCCTCCTAAAGGCCTTGGAGTTGGGGGGGGCTTCCCCCAGGGAAAACCTTAGGAAAGGGCTGGAAAGGGCCGTTGCTCGCGGGACCCTCCTTCTGGTTAAGGCTTCTGCGGATGCTCAGGAAAAAGAGTTCTATTTCCTCAACAGTGAGCGAGGCCGCCAGGCAGCGGAAAAAGTTTCCAAAGGTGAGCTGCAACTGGAAGGCCTCCCTGCTGGAAAGGTCACAATCATGGAAGCAAGGCCCAACATCTTCGTCCTTTACGAGCAAAACATAGGCCTTGTCTCCCCATTGATTGCTCAGGAGCTTATGGAAGCCGAAGCCACCTACCCGCAGGGGTGGATTGAAGAAGCTTTCAAGATTGCGGTGGAGAGGAACATCAGAAACTGGAGATACATAAAGCGGATATTGGAAAGGTGGGCTACGGAAGGGAAAGAGGATGCAAAAGCTAAGCGACCTCCTGAAGAGGACCGGTATAGCTTCCTCCGAAGCAAGTACTCACGCTTCATCAAATACTGAGGAATCCGAAGTCTGCCCCTACTGCAAAGGGAAAGGCTTCTTCATCAAAGATGTCCCGGTAGGCCATCCCGACTTCGGAAAGCTTATCCCCTGCCAGTGCAAGCTCAAG
>JAPWUT010000116.1 GCA_028275425.1 Anaerolineae bacterium
AGCGGGCATAAGGGCTCAAGTCATTGAAGGATTTTCAGCGGTAGGTGGGGGAAGCCTCCCGGGCGAGACCCTCCCCACCTGGCTTTTGGCCCTTCAACTCCCCTCACCCGATGCCATAGCGCGAGCCTTGCGCAACTACAATCCCCCCATCATTGCCCGGATTGAGGAAGACCTGTTGCTTTTTGACCCCCGAACCGTCTTCCCGGAGGAAGAAGAAACCCTACTGCGAGGGATTGAAGAGGCCATTTCCAAAGCTTAGTTGTGTCACCCCTGCCACAGCCGATAACTGTGGCACTCTTATTCCCACCGAAATGTCTTTACCGCGAGGGCGCCTCCCACCAGCAGACACCCCACCAGCACCGCAACCTCTTTCCAGTGCTGGCCCCACGAATCGCCGAACCACAGCCCCCTCATCAGCGTCACCACGTGGGTCAGCGGTATGTACTGGCTGATGGCTCGCACTTTCGCCGGCAGCACCTCCAGCGGGATGGTCGCCCCAGAAATGAACATCATTATGAAGGCCAGGATCATCCCCACGGTCTGTGCGCTGCGGGCCGTGGGGGCCAGACCGGCGATCAGATACCCCAGTGCGAAAAAGGCTGTCGTCCCCAGCAGGAAGCCCGCCAGCACGCTCAGGATGTTCCCCTCAAACCGGATGTGGAAGACGACCCTGCCGGTCAGGATCAGCAGCAGGACGCCAATGACCGTCATCAGGAGGTAAGAGGCGATGTCGCTGAGGATATAGGCCAGGGGATGGAGTGGGGTAGCCCGGAAGCGCCTTAGGACGCCTCTCTCCCGTGCCGCTGCTGTGCCAATGGGTAGGCTTATGAGCCCCACCGTGACAATGATGAGCCCAATGTAGGAGGGCACTGCGATATCCATCGTCCCCCGACCGCCGAAGAAGGGGGAGGGCTCGTTGCCGTAAATTGCGCCGAAGAGAAGAAGCATCATCGGCGCATAGAAGATGGTGAAAAACGTCGCGATAGGCTCCCGCAGGTAGAGTTTGGCCTGAACCAGAAGTAACTTCCAGAAGCCGCGCATGTTTGCCTCCTACTCCCGCATCTCCCGCCCGGTCAGGGCCAGGAAGACGTCCTCCAGCGTTGGTTGTTCGGTGCGCAGGTCGCGGAAGCGGATACCCATCCTCTCCAGCGCGCTGACGACCCCGCCAACCAGCCCCTCCCCTCGCCCGTAGACGACCGTCCGCTCCCCGATGCGTTCTACACGGGTCACGCCGGGCACTCCCCGGAGAAGGGTATCGTCCCACTGTCCATCAACTGTGAAGACGACCCGCTGTTCAGCCCCTATGGAGCGGATTAGGTTCTCCGGCGTGTCCAGGGCAACGATTTTCCCGCGGTCCATGATGGCCACCCGGTCACAGAGCCGTTCCGCTTCTTCCATGTAGTGGGTGGTCAGGAAGACGGTCTTGCCCCGCTCTCGGATGCCCCGGACCAGGTCCCACATCGCCCGGCGGGCCTGTGGGTCTAGGCCGGTGGTGAGTTCGTCCAGAAAGACCAGTTCCGGGTCGTTGATCAGCGCCAGGGCAACGAAGAGGCGCTGTTTCTGCCCGCCGGAGAGTTTCTCAAAGGCGGCGTTTCGCTTATCCGCCAGCCCCAGTTGCTCCAGCAGAGCCTTTCCGTCCACGCGGCGGGGATAGAAGGAACTGAAAAGGTCCAGCGCCTCCCAGACCTTGAGTCGGGGGTGGAGGGCTGCCTCCTGCAACTGGATTCCGATGCGGCGGCGAAGTTCGTAGCCGTCCCGCTGGGGGTCCAGCCCCAGCACCTTGACCGTCCCCCGGTCGGGGCGGCGCAGTCCTTCCACGCACTCAATGGTAGTGGTCTTCCCGGCGCCGTTGGGGCCGACCATACCGAAAATCTCCCCCTCCTCCACGGTGAAGGAGACGCCGTCCACGGCCCGCACCGGCCCGTAGGATTTGTGCAAATCATTGACCTCTATCGCGATGCTCATTTTTTACCTCCCCGATGTAGTTGGCGGCTTCTCCTCCCGGACGATACGGCCATCTGAGAGGTAGATGATGCGGTCGGTCCGAGAGGCCACCAAGGGGTCGTGGGTGACGATGACCACCGTCACCCCCGCCTCCCTGTTCAGCTCGTGCATGAGGTCTATGATCTCGGCTGCGGTATGGGTGTCAAGCTCTCCTGTCGGCTCGTCGGCCAGGAGGATGGCCGGCCGGTTGACGATGGCCCGGGCGATCGCTATCCGCTGACATTCCCCACCAGAGAGCTCCATTGGGCGATGCCCCAACCGGTCGCCCAGCCCCACCTGTTCCAGAGCCTCTTTCGCCCGGCGCCTCCTTTCCCCACTAGAAACCCCGGCATAGCGCAGGGGAAGCTCCACATTCTCCAGGGCAGTGAGGGTGGGGATGAGGTTGAACTGCTGGAAGACGAAGCCCACCTTCTCCCTCCGGATTTGAGGGAGTTTACCCTTTGGAAGTCTGGTAACCTCCACGCCATCCAGGATCACGGTGCCGCTGGTTGGCCTGTCCAGGCAGCCTATGAGGTTGAGCAGTGTGGACTTGCCGCTTCCTGAGCGGCCCATAACCGAGAGGAACTCTCCCTTCTCAATGGCCAGGTTAACCCCGTCCAAGGCGCGAATCTCGCTCGGCCCCATCTTGTAGATTTTTGTCAACTCCACAGTTTCAACAATCATTTCTGAAACTCCACCTTCACACTCATCCCCCAGCGCAGGTCCGGGTCCTGCTCATCCAGGGCGATGGTCACCGTGTAGGCGATATCGCCCGTAGGCAACTTCTCACCGCGCAGGGCAATGGCCACCACTTTGCCCAAAAGCACCTTGTTATCAAAGGCGCTGACGGTGATCTTGACGGAGTCGCCGACCTTCACTTTGGCCACGCTCAGCTCATCCAGGTCGGTTGTCTTCACCTGCAGCCGGGATAGGTTTAAGTTCGGGCCGGTCCAGCCCTACGGCTTGCGCCGAAGATATTATACCACAAGGCTGCCTTTCATCCCACCCCTAAAAGGGGGGGCTTTCCCGGCAGCCCCTCGTAATTTGCAAAGCATTTTACCACAAAAGGCAAAATTTGCTAAGGAACGCGAGCGCTGGGCATGCCCCAAGCTTTTCATGCTGGTTGAAATCAGCCTCCTTAAGCCCTTGACCAAGAGATGGTCTCCGCCGAGTACGGGCGTAGCGGCGCCACGCCCCTACATTAAACTGGGAGTCCAGGGGGGCGAAGCCCCCATGGCAGGGGGTATGGGGGTGGTCCCCCCACGATTCAAAAAGGGGCGGATAGCCGACTTCTGCCAGCCCACGAGGGGACCTAAAACGCCAGCGAACCCTCGGCCAACGGAGTTGGGAAATTCAATGCTCACCTAACATGGGCACAAATAGCACCCAAAGCATGCTGTAAGTCTTAACTTCCCCGCCCACTTTCTCCACCAACGTCAAAGTCTGGTAACCACCCGGAGGCCCAACCGGAATGACCATCCTCCCACCATCCTTGAGCTGCTGAACGAGAGGCTGAGGGATATGGTCGGGCGCACAGGTGACTATTATGGCATCGTAAGGGGCATACTCTTCCCAGCCGTAGTAGCCATCGGCATTCAGAACCTTTACGTTCTCATACCCCAAGCGCTTAAGCCTTTCCTCAGCCGAACGAGCCAGCTCCGGGATTATCTCCACAGTGTAGACTTTATCGGTTATCTCGGCCAGGATAGCCGCTTGGTAACCTGAACCGGTGCCAATCTCCAGGACTTTATCCCCTGGCTTTAGGTTCAAAAGCTCAGTCATATAGGCCACGATGTACGGCTGGGATATGGTCTGCCCATAGCCGATGGGCAAGGGATGGTCGGCATAGGCCTCATCAATGTATTGTTGGGGGACGAAGAGGTGGCGCGGGACTTTCTCCATCGCCGCCAGAACCTTTTCGTCCGTGACTCCACGTGCCTTGATTTGCGTCTCCACCATCTGATGCCGCTTCTCGGCGAAGGGGTCCACGGGTGAAGTGGTCGGCAAAGGCTGAGTTGGCGAAGGGGACGGAGCCGGTAAAGTTGGGGTTAAGGTCTGGCAAGAGGCCAAAAGCAAGAGGATAGAACCGAAAAGGAAGGATTTAAGCCGCATTTAATTTCCTCCTAAAATCACCACCTTCCCTCCGGAAGCTCTCAGGAGGCGGTTGTGTACGGCCAGGGCCAACCCTTCTTGCCCGAAATCTCTGGCGTATATATCCTCCACCCCGAGAGCATCCATTATCCGGAGGGAAGAGAAGAGCCTGCGGGCCACTGTGGCTGGGTCTTTAAGTGAACCCAGAACCTGGACGATGACTGGCAGCTCGCGCAGGGATTCTCTATCCTCTTCGGCTATGATGAAGCCCCTCTTTATCCCCAAGGCTACTGCTTCCTCAGCCTTTTCCCGGAGGAAGCTGCGCAAGGCCCCGTTTTCCCCGATTACAAGGTAAAGTGAAGCCTTGGGGGCATAGTGCTTTTCCATAAGGCCTGGGGAGGGTTTTGGCCCAGGCATAGGTCCTGTTTTGACTTCCACCCTCCCCAAGATTTCTTCCAAAGCTTCTCTCGGGAGGCCTCCGGGACGAAGGATGGTAGGGGTCGGCCTTGTGATATCCAGAACCGTGGATTCAACCCCGATAAAGGTTGGGCCGGCGTCCAGGATGAGTTCAACCCTTCCGTATAAGTCTTCCACTACATGTTCGGGGAGGGTGGGGCTTGGCCTTCCGAAGAGGTTAGCGCTTGGGGCAGCTATGGGGCAACCGGAAGCCTTGATGAGGGCCAGGGCTACGGGGTGGGCTGGGACCCTCACTCCGACTGTAGGCAAGCCTGCGGTGACCAAATCGGGGATGCTTTTAGCTTTGGGGAGGATGAGGGTAAGAGGGCCCGGCCAGAAGAGTTCGGCCAATTTGAAGGCGATGGGTGGGACTTCGGCGGCGACCATTGGCAATTCAGCGGGTGAGGAGAGGTGCACGATGATGGGGTCATCGGTTGGGCGTTCTTTGGCGGCAAATATTCGTGCCACGGCCTTTTCGTCCAAAGCATTAGCCCCAAGCCCGTAGACGGTTTCGGTAGGGAAAGCTACGAGCCCTCCTTCCCTTATGACTTTTGCCGCTTGGGCGATTATTTCCGGTTCCGGTTCTTTGGGGTTCACTTTTAGCACTTCGGTCTTCATCTTTTTCCCCTTTGCATTTATTATAGGCTAACTCAACAGAGCCGGCAATGCTCTATTGGTTTTGTGGGGGGACATCCCCCAAACCCCCTGCCATGGGGGCTTGGCCCCCCTGGACCCCCCTTTGCCCACCCCCGCTGGCTTTGGGTTCGCCAGCGTTTTGGGCCCCACTCGTGGCGGGGTTGCTAATGCGGGCTACTCGCCCCCTCTTTTGGTTTTTGGGGGCACACCCCCCAAACCCCCTGCCATGGGGGCTTGGCCCCCCTGGACCCCCCTTTGCCCACCCCCGTTGGCTGAGGGTTAGCCAACGTTTTGGGTCCCACTCGTGGCGGGGGTGCTAATGTGGGCTACTCGCCCCCTCTTGGTTTTGTGGGGGCACATCCCCCAAACCCCCTGCCATGGGGGCTTCGCCCCCCTGGACCCCCGTTTTCTCACCCTCTTGGGCTTAGGGTTCGCCGGAGTTTTGGGGTTAATCTCTCACCGGCCCCTTTCCGAGGCGGAAATTTCCCCCTTCCCTCGCAGGGAAAGGGGTCAGGGGGTTAGGTCGGCAAATGCTGGCCTTTGGCCAAAGGGGCTGGATTGAATGCCCGGCTTGTTTCTCTACGTGAACCTGGCTATAATTTTAGTGAGGAAGCCTTCGGGAGGTGGAGAGAT
>JAPWUT010000017.1 GCA_028275425.1 Anaerolineae bacterium
GGGGTCAGGGGGTTAGGTCGGCAAATGCTGGCCTTTGGCCAAAGGGGCTGGATTGAATGCCCGGCTTGTTTCTCTACGTGAACCTGGCTATAATTTTAGTGAGGAAGCCTTCGGGAGGTGGAGAGATGCCGATTTACGAATACAGGTGCCAAGGATGCGGACGTAAGTTTAGCCTTTATTGGCATACTTTCTCCGCCGCCGAAGCCGATACCCCCCGTTGCCCCCGGTGCGGAAGCGAAAACGTAACTAAACTCATTTCCAGGGTCAGAGTGGTTCGCTCTGAAGAAGCACGCCTGGAAGCTTTGGCCGACCCCTCTACGTGGGGCGATTTAGATGAGAATGACCCCCGAAGCCTGGCCCGTTTCATGCGCCGCATGACTGCCGAGTTGGGTGAAGAGGTCGGGGACTTGGGAGATGAATTCCACGAGGTCATAGAGAGGCTGGAGGCAGGCCAGACCCCAGAGCAAATTGAGAAGGAAATGCCTGGATTGGCTGGCTCACCCGAGGAAGAAGGCGGTTCGGAAAGCTTAGATTTGGATTAGTCTTTCCACATTGAGGATGAAGACCGTCGCTCCTCCCACTTCAACCTCTAAGGGAGGAGCGAAAAAGCCCGGAACTTCAGGGGTGGGAGGCCAGAATCTCACCAGTTCCTTGCGGGCACGGCAATTTTCTCGGAGTATCCCCAGGATTTCCTCCACTTTGTTTTCTTCGGCCCCGATGATTAGAGTGGAATTCCCTTCCCTTAGGAAGCCCCCGGTTGAGCTTATGAGAGTGGCTTTGAAGCCTCTCTTCACCAGGGCCTCCATGAGCTTGTGAGTATCATCCCTGTTGACTATGGCCAGGATAAGCTTCATGAAGCCTCTCCTCCACGATTTGGCGTATGCGCATCTGAAGCACTTCCACCGGTTCCATAGCGTTTAAGATAACCCAGCGGGATGGTTCCGAGGCCGCCAGTTTAAGGTAACCCTGGCGGACCCTCCGGTGGAACTCAAGCTCCTTTTGGTCCATGCGGGTCCACTCGCTCTCCCCTCGCTCAAAAGCTGCCCTTTTGCGCCTGAGTCCTTCCTCAACCTCCAAATCCAAGTAGAAAGTGAGGTCAGGGACGAGGCCTCCGGTGGCAAAGGCAGTGATTAACCTGAGGGAATCAAGGTCAAGGCCGTGCCCATACCCTTGATAGGCAAACGTGGAATCGGCGTAGCGGTCGCAAATCACAATTTTCCCCTCCTCCAGGGCCGGCCTTATTACCTGGCCTACGATTTGGGCGCGGGAGGCGGAGTAGAGGAGGATTTCGGTGGTAGGAAGAATATCGGAGTGAGCGGGGTCATGCAAAATAGCCCTTATCCTGTCGCCGATTGGTGTGCCTCCGGGCTCCCTGGTCAATATCACCGGGTAACCGAGGGAAAGGAGGTGCTGGTATAAAAGTTGGGCCTGGGTGGTTTTCCCGCTCCCCTCCGGCCCTTCAAAGGTTATGAAAAAGCCTTTTCTCCTCATGGCCTCATATCCCCAAGTTCGTAAAGGATTATGGCCGAAGCCACAATTCCTGCGGTTTCAGCTCGCAGAATCCTGGGGCCAAGGGATACGGTGATTATACCGTAACGGCGGGCCATCTCTGCTTCCCTCTCCGAGAATCCCCCCTCCGGCCCAACCAGGATGCTTACGGAAAAAGGCTTACTTCCCCGCTCCAAAGCCTCCTTCAGGGAAAGCTTCTTCTCCCCCTCCCACGGCATCACAGCGAAGCTACCCCTGAGCTTGAGGTCACGGCAGGCTTTGGCAAATAGGACCGGCTCTTCAATCCTGGGAAGCTTACCTCTACCCGACTGCTCCGCCGCTTCCGCTACTATCCGTTCCCACCTTTCCCTCCTTTTCTCAACGTAATCCACATCGCCTACGATGCAGCGCTCGCTTATGAGGGGAACAAAGCTTACCACCCCTAACTCCGTGCCCTTCTGGAGGACGAACTCAAAGTGTTCCCCTTTGAGGAGGGCCTGGTAGAGGGTGACCTTAGTGCGAGGTTCTGAAGAGTTCAAGCGCTTCTCAACGACTTCGCCCTTGACCTCATCCCTATCCATTTCCCTCAATTCCACGACATATTCCCAGCCGGAGTTATCCAGCACGATGACCTTTTCACCTGGGCGCATCCTTAAGACGTTGCGTATTTGGTGAACCTGGGGCTGGCCGAAAGTGACGAGTGAGCCTTCTATCTGTTCTGGCTTGATGAAGAAGCGGTGAAGTGAGCTCATGGCCGGCTTTTCCTCAGGATTAAGGCTACCCACTCTTGGCTGGAAATCTCCTTTTGGACCTCAAGGCCCCAAGTGGAGAGCGCTTCAGCGGTCTCTTCCTTCTGGTTCTGGATTAGGCCTGAAGCGATGACGAGGCCTTCGGGGGCAGTAACCGCAGCCAGTTCCTTAGCCATGCTCTTTATCACCGGGGCAGTTATATTGACCAGGACCAGCCCGAAAGGCTTCAGGGCCGAGGCATCTACCAGCGGGGCTTCCTCCGTACGGATTATGGTTCCCCAGCGGACTTTAACTTTGCCCTTGAGGCCGTTGCGGGCCACGTTCTCCCGAGCCACTTTTACGGCTATCCGGTCTATATCCAGGGCCAGGACTTCCCTTGCGCCAAGTTTAGCAGCAAATAGGGCCAGTATTCCGGAGCCTGTGCCCACGTCCAAAACCCTCTCCCCAGGCTTCAAAACCTTCTCCATAGCTATAAGGCAAAGGCGAGTAGAAGGATGCAACCCCGTTCCGAAAGCGAGGCCAGGGTCCAGTTCTACCACCACTTCCTCAGGCGCAGGGGCATAACTTTCCCACGATGGTTTAACCACCAGGCGCTCTCCTATGTGAAGGACAGTGTAGAACTTCTTCCAGGCCTCAAGCCATTCGCCTTCTTCCCAATAGCGGACCGAGGGGGTGGGGATTGGGAGGATGTTGGAAAGGTGCCAAAGGGCTTCCTCCAAGCGCTTCTTTCGGCTCAGGCCTTGGCGGTTGTAGGGGAGGTAGACTTTGACGAAGGCTTTGGTCGGCTCTAAGCCCAAGGGGTTATCTTCGGGGATTACCTTCTCCACTACCGCTCCTCCTGAGGAGAAGCGGCCCATTACCTCTTGGATGGCATCCACTGCTTCGTCGGGCACCTCCACTGAAATCTCCATCCACTTGCTCATGTGCCTGCTTGAAAGGTCTTCCCCAACTCCCTCAGAAGCTCCTTCTGCTTAGGGGTTAAGTTGGTGGGTATGACCACTTTGGCGATTATGAAGAGGTCGCCGCGGCCGTTGCGGTGGAGGTGGGGCATCCCTTTCCCTTTAAGCCGGAAAGTTTGGCCGGGTTGAGTCCCCGGCGGAACCACCAACTTCTCTTTCCCTTCCAGGGTGGGAATTTCCACCTCCGCCCCTAAGGCCGCTTGGACAATGTTCAGCGGTAGTTCGTAGTAGAGGTTGCTCCCATCTCGGCGGAAGTAAGGATGTGGCTCCACGGAGATGGTGACGTAGAGGTTTCCGGGTGGCCCTCCGGCATCTCCGGCATCTCCCTCCCCGCTGAGGCGAATCCTCGTGCCGCTATCTACCCCCGGCGGAATCTGGACCGATATCGTGCGTTTAACCCTGATTTTGCGCTTTCCCCGGCATTCTGAGCATGGAGTAACGATTACTTCTCCCGAGCCTCCGCATTGAGGGCAAGTAGTGACTGTCACGAATGAGCCCAAGAAAGTTTCCCTGACGTGACGGACTTCGCCTGTGCCGTTGCATTGGGGGCAGCGCACGGGGGTCGTGCCAGGTTCGGCTCCGGAGCCCCGGCAATTGGGGCAAGTTTCGTAGCGTTGGATTTCAAACTCCTTCTCGGCTCCGAAGGCTGCTTCCTCAAGAGTTATGCTGAGCTCATAGTAAAGGTCCTGGCCGCGGCGAGGGGGTTGCCTTTTCACCCTTGGGAAGCCAAAGCCCCCGAAGAACTCCTCTATGATGCTTTCAAAGCCTCCGAACCCCGAATAATCAACTATATCCCCCGTCAAGCCTGCATGACCATAGCGGTCATAGATGGCCCGCTTCTCGGGGTCGGAAAGCACCTCATAAGCCTCGTTTATCTCCTTGAATTTAGCTTCGGCTTCTGGGCTCTTGTTGATATCGGGATGATACTGGCGGGCCAGCCGACGGTAGGCTTTCTTAATCTCCTCTTGGGAAGCAGTCCGGCTTACCCCCAGGATTTCGTAGTAATCCTTCTTCCGCTCCATCCTAAATACCGCCGAAAGCTTCCGGTGATATGTAATCGCCGAACTTCTCGCGGGCTTCCAAGAGCCTCTGCCTCTGGGCTTCCATCACCTCAAAGAGGATGGGTGGGGTATCGGGCACTTTTGTCCGGTAAATTTCGGTTACCCTGGCGATTTTGGCCAGGTTCTCCGGGACCCTGAGGGTGAATTGGGCTATGTAAGCTTCTTTGGGGTAATCCTTCTTTAGGACTTGGTGGAAAAGCCTGGCCAGGTCCTCATAGCGCGGGATAAGGCCAGTTGGAGTTCTAACGGCTCCTACCTCGTTGTGGACCCGGAGCTCCATCCATTTTATCCACACCCTCTTATCCTCGCGGGCGTTTAGGAACTTCCCGTCCTTATCCCGGAGGAAATAATTGACCGAAAAGATGCGTGGTGGATTTTCCAAGTCTCGCCCGAAGTCCAGGTTTATCTGGATATATCTGCCCACGGGGATGGAGAGGAAGTCCAGGTTGGACATTGGGTTAAACTCCCTTTCTCCCTCTTTCCCCAGCACTGCTGCAGTTCTTTCCGATTCCAGAGCGGCGCCTTTAGTGATGATGCCGTGAACCCAATCAAAAGCTTCCTCTACCGGAACCCAGGTATCGGAGTCCCTTCCCCCGTAGATTATCCCTTTGACCACTACTCCTTCGGGGTCGTCAATGGCGGGGTCCAAGTTTTCCAGGAGCCTGAGGTTGAGGGTGAAGCGGGCATTGGGGTGGGAGCAAGGTATCTCTTTGCCCTCGGCATCCTTTTTACCGATGTACCATTCTCCGGAGTGGTTTATCCCTCTTGGCGGGACATCGCCATCTTTCCCAATCCAATGGACGCGGCCGTCCTCGGTGACCAAGACGTTGGAGAAGATGATTTCGCCGGGGCTGTGGAGGGCTTTCCAGAGGATGGGGTCATCTTTGGAGTTTATCCCTTGGATTATGCCGAACATTCCCACTTCGGTATTGACCGCTCGGACCTGGCCGTTGATTTTGCGCAAGAAGGCAATGTCATCGCCGACTATGCTTTCTCCTTCCAGCATGGCAGTGGAGGTTTTACCGCACAGGGAGGGGTAAGCTCCGGTAAAGTAAGTGACTCTTCCCCCGGGGCCGTGCACGCCTAAGATGAACATGTGCTCGCAGAGCCAACCTTCTTGGGAGCCTCGGTAGATAGCCAGGCGCATAGCCAATTTCTTCAAGCCTATGGTGTTCCCGCCGTACTGGGTGTTCACGCTGTAAACGGTGTCGTCCAAGATGTCAATGTAGATTCGCCTCTTGTCCAAATTTTTGGAAGTCTTCCTCTCGTCCAGCTCCCCAGCCGAGTGGATGAACTTGAAGAAGCGGGCATTGGGGCCAAGCCGGACGAATTCCTCATACCCTGGTCGGTAGAGGAGGAACTCATTGTGGGCGACGTAGGCGGAGTCGGTTAGCTGGACACAGGGGATGGAGAAGATTGAGCGGGCGGGGCCCAGGGTGAAGAAGCAGATGTAAAGCTCCTTGCCCCGCATTATATCCTTGAGGATTTCGTGGACATCCTGCAGGGCCCAATCTCGGTCCTTAGTTTCCAAGAAGGGGCCCAAGTCCATCCCTTTGGGGACCAATATCCCGGTGTTCTTGCGGTCACGGGCCTGGTCGTAATAGTTATCAAAGTGGGCGGTATGCCCTTCTATGGCGAGCTTAAATTCCTCGCCATTCCGGATTGCCGCCTCCCTTATGTAGGCTATATCCTCGGGCGAATCGGTGCAAACGTAGATTTTATCGGGGTTGCACAGTTTCACGTAACGAGCTATGAACTCGTGGAGTTTTGGGTTATTTATTTTGGCCAATTTATGGTAATTTTCTTTGCCCAGCTTATCTGCGATTTCGTCAAGGTAACTCATGGCTCCTCTCCGTTTTCAATGGTGGTTAGAACCAAGAATAGCTTAGCACCAGAGGGGGCTTTTGTCAAGGCTTCCAAGCTCGGTTTTGGATGCGGCGATTTGCTTTCCAACGCTTTATCCGGTAAAATAACTTTGCACGCCGAATTCCCTTAGAGGGAAGCGGGGGAACCAAATTCTTCCTTCCCAACACCGGGAAGGATTGGGGTGAATCCTGCGCAAGCAGGTAGGGTCACTCTTCCGACCCGAACCCGACAGCTAACCCCGTAGGCGTAGGAAGAGGGACAGCCTCCTCAGTCTCTTCTTGTCACTGTCCCTCCCAAAATTGAGGGCTAATGGCTAAGGTTAACTTTTACCTTGGGAGGGGGAAATGCAGGCCGTAATTTTAGCCGCAGGAGATGGTGGACGATTGGCTCCCTTAACTCTATTTACTCCTAAACCCCTCGTTAAGGTCCTGGGAAGGCCAATGCTGGATTACACTGTTGAGGCCCTGGAAAGAGCCGGGGTGAAGGATGTAATCATCGTTACAGGCTACAAGTCCTGGCGGATAAAAGAGTATTTGCTCAACGAAGCCCCTTATAAAGCCGAAATCATCTTGGCCCACAACCCTGAATACGAAAAGGGAAATGCTCTCTCCTTGTTAGCCAGCCACGGCTATATCCGCAGCTACCCATTCATCCTGACCATGGCTGACCACCTCCTGAGCCCAGAGCTTATCTCCGAAGCCATCCGCCAGAGCCGTTCAGGCGGCAATTTCTTGGCCGTGGATTTTGACCCCGAACCCCAGATAGTGGAGGAAGCCACTAAAGTTTGGGTGGATGGGGAAGGAAGGATAAGAGCCGTAGGGAAGGACCTGCCGCAGTTCAATGGCGTTGACACCGGCCTTTTCATCCTTTCCGAGGAAATTTTCTCCGCCATAAAGTGTGTAGTGAAAGGGAAGGGGGATTGCGAGCTGAGCGATGCCTTGAATTACTTGATAAAGCACGGCTCTGGCTTAAGGGCATGCGATGTAAGCGGATGCTTCTGGATGGATGTGGACACCTTTGAGGACCTGAGGTGGGCAGAGATTAGGCTTATCAGGGAGGCCAGAAATGCCCGAAGGGATTATATCCCAGCACTTAAACCGGAGGTTTTCAAGGCCTTTGGCCCGTATCCTCGCCCTAACACCAGTCACTCCCAATTTTATAAGTTTCTTAAGCTTTCTCACCGGGCTTGGGGCCGGAATCGCTTTCCTAAAAGGCCAAAACTTATTGGGTGGGATTTTGACCCAGATAGCCTCAGTAATGGACGGGGTTGATGGCGACCTGGCCAGGCTGAAGGGGATGGTATCCCCCTTCGGAGCCTTTTTTGATGCCGTGCTGGACCGTTATGCTGATGCGGCCATAGTGTTAGGGATGACCTGGTGGTCAATCCAACACGAAGACTTTGCCGGCACATGGCTTGTAGGCATTTTGGCCCTTTTGGGAAGCCTTATGGTAAGCTATTCCCGGGCCAGGGCTGAAGCTTCCCTCCGGGCCGAAAGCGATATCCCAATACTCTCCAGGCTTGCGGGTAGGGATGCCAGGCTGTTTCTCGTAATGCTGGGCGGAATTCTGGGGAAAGGCTACTGGACATTGCTGGCATTGGCCATCCTTACCCACCTCACAGTACTCCTGCGAATCCTCTACTTTGCAAAAAGGCTGGCCGTGAACGACCAGGCTCAGTCAAAAGAGGGGCGCTAAAACGCCCCTTTTTGTCTGCCCAGCCCTTGCTCCCAAAATCTAACGGAGGAGAGGGCGCTTCCAGTGCCCTTTGCACTTTTAGCCGGGCTGTTTACGGCCCGGCTGGGTGTGCTGTGGGTGGAGGGGGCGCAGCCCCATCCCAGGGGGCTTGGGGGATGTGCCCCCAAAAACCAAGAGAGGGGGCGAGTAGCCCGAATTAGCAACCAGGCCACGAGTGGGACCCAAAACGCTGGCTAACCCTCAGCCAACGGGGGTAGGCAAACGGGGGGTCCAGGGGGGCGAAGCCCCCATGGCGGGGGGTTATGGGGGGTGTCCCCCCACAAAACCAAATTAGGGGCAAGCCTGCCACTCTTGCAAACCAGGCCACGAGTGGGACCCAAAACGCTGGCAAGCCCTAAGCCCACGAGGGCGGGTAAACGGGGACTTATCCCACAAACTAAGACAGGCCTTAAAGGCCAATGTTTGCGCCAGGGCAAATTCGGTGATATCCTTTAAGAGGCCGAGCATTGATTGGGGTAAGGTAAGGATGAAGAAGCTTGAGGAAATTGTTCAAATTCTCAGGGAGCACAAAGGGGAGTTGGCCCAACGCTACGGAGTCCGGGAGCTCGCAATCTTCGGTTCCTATGTCCGGGGTGAGGCTACGCCGGAAAGCGACTTGGATATCTTAGTGGAATTTGATGACCCGCCTGGCTTCTTCCGGTTCCTGCAACTGGAACAATACTTAAGCGAGCTCCTCGGCGTGCGTGTAGAGTTAGTTACACGGCAGGCCCTTAAACCCCATATCGGACAACACATCCTCCAAGAGGCTTTGGAAATATGAGCCGAACTTTGAAGGACTACTTGGAAGATATTTGGAAATCAGCCAAAGAGGCTTTAGAATTCACAGAAGGCATGACGTTTGAGGAATTTAGCCGTGATCGGAGAACCATTAATGCTGTCATTCGCTCTTTGGAGGTCATGGGAGAGGCAGCCAAGAAGGTCCCCGAGGATATGCGGGCAAAATATCCTGAAGTGCCGTGGAAAGAAATCGCAGGGATGCGTGATAAGCTCATTCACGAATACCATGGCGTTGACTTGCGGATTATATGGAAAACTGTCCATGAGGATATTCCACTTCTGCTCCCCGCATTGGAAAAGTTAGCTAAAGAGGCTTCGTTGTAAAGGCGCTTCGGCTCTTGTAGAAGTCTTGCACAAAGTTGATGCTTCAGGGTGGGAAATGTCGGAAGCTATGGAACTTCTGGGTCAAATAAAAAGAATCGTGGCAGAAATCGTAAGCTACCCCAAAGTGGTAACGGCGATTCTCTTTGGGCCCTGGGCCCAGGGAACCGTTACCCCGCTTTCCGATGTTGACCCCACCCTGATAACCCCACAATTTTTGAAGAAGAGGCCGAGGTCGGCAGCTTTTATTCGCCTATGGGGAAAGAAATCTTCGTGCGGGATGAAGAGAAGTATTTTGAAGTGCGGTGGGAAGTGCTCCACAACTTCCTTGAGATGGACCATTTTTTCTAAGCTCTGGCTAAGGAAGCTTGCCGATGAAGTGGACTTCTTGACCCAGAAGGCCCTCGTCTATGTCTAAGCGCAAAAGGGGGTGGCATGGGGGCTCTCGGCATTGAGCAAGGACAAATCTTGACTTCCCCGTTCTGGAGCGAGCCAATAGAAGTCCTTTGGGTGCAGCCTCGGGGGGAGCGCCTGGAGGTGAAAGGGGTCGGAATCCAGACCAAACAGTTCTACAACTTCATCCTGAGCCCAGCCGAGCTCGCCGAAATCAAAGCCGCCGAGATTGCCCGCAGAGATTTCTCTGGCAACCCCGAAGCTTTCTTCTTGGCCATAGAGGCCCACCGCATCCGCTTCGCCCACCAGTTTGACCCACTGTTGGCCGTCCACGTATCCCAGATTGACCCCTTGCCGCACCAAATTGATGCCGTTTACCATTACATCCTGCGCAACCCCCGCATCCGCTTCCTCTTGGCCGATGACCCTGGGGCGGGCAAGACCATCATGGCCGGCCTTGTCCTCAAGGAGCTAAAGGCCCGGGGCCTTGTCCAACGCACTCTTATCGTAATCCCTGGCCATTTGCGGGACCAGTGGCTCAGGGAGTTGAAGGAGCGCTTCGGCGAAACCTTCATAGTGGTAGACCGGGGCGTTGTGGAAGCCACTTGGGGACGCAATGTCTGGCAGGAGAACGATCAAATCATCACTTCCATGGATTTTGCCAAGCAGGACGATATCATGGCCGCCTTGGCGGAAGCCCGCTGGGACTTGGTCATCGTGGATGAGGCGCACAAACTGGCTGCCTACCGCTACGGAGAAAAGATAACCCGGACCGAGCGCTACAAGCTCGGAGAACTGCTATCCCGGACAAGCCAGTTCCTCCTCTTTCTAACTGCTACCCCGCACCGGGGTGACCCGGAAAACTTCCGCCTCTTCCTGGACCTTTTGGTTCCGGGGATGTTTGCCACTACCGATATCCTCATGGAATCGGTGCAGAACAGGGATAACCCCCTATTCCTGCGGCGTCTGAAGGAGGACCTGCGGGATTTTGAAGGGAGGCCGCTCTTCCCCCCTCGCAAGGTCTTCACCCGTGTCTTCCGGCTGAACGAGGATGAAAAACGCCTCTACAACGCCGTCACCGAATACGTGGAGCGCTACTACAATCGCGCTCTGGCTGCCGATAAGCGCAATGTGGCCTTTGCCCTGCTCATCCTGCAACGCCGGATGGCTTCCAGCGTCCGGGCCATACGCCGTTCCTTGGAGCGCCGTAAAGCTCGGCTGGAAGAACTCCTCAAGCTGGGCCAGTGGCTCTCCGAAAGGCGGACCGTGGACGAAGAAGAGCTGGAAGATGCCCCGGAGGTGGAAAGGCTCCGCCAAGAGGAAGAAATGCTGGAGCGCCTGACCGCTGCTGAAACACGCGAAGAGCTGGAGAGAGAAGTCCAAACCCTCGCCGAACTCATCCGATTGGCCAAGGAAGCCGAACGCCATGAGGTGGAAACCAAACTCAATGAGCTGCGCCAAGTCATAGAGGACAAACGCATCCGGGAAACAGGGGAGAAGCTGCTAATCTTCACCGAATCGCGGGAAACATTGGAGTATCTGGCGGAGAAGCTATCCTCCTGGGGCTATAGCGTGACCAAGCTCCATGGCGGGATGAACTTGGATGAGCGCATCCGTGCCGAGCACGAGTTCCGGGAGCGAACCCAGGTGATGGTCTCAACCGAGGCCGGAGGGGAAGGAATCAACCTCCAGTTCTGCTCCATCATGGTCAACTACGATATCCCTTGGAACCCGAACCGCCTGGAGCAAAGGATGGGCCGCATCCACCGCTACGGCCAGCCTAAAGAGGTCTACATCTACAACCTGGTCGCAATAGATACGCGTGAAGGCATGGTCCTGAAAGCCCTCTTTGACAAGCTCGCCCGGATACAAGCGGCCTTGGGGAGCGACCGAGTCTTTGATGTCATCGGTGAGATGATGCCCGGACGTTCCCTAAAGGACCTCATCGTTGATGCCATCTCCCGCCGCCGCTCTTTGGAAGAAATCCTCAATGAGATTGAGGCTGTGCCCGATGAAGAGGCCATCCGCCGGGCTCGGGAAGCGGCTCTGGAGGCCCTGGCCACAAGGCACATTGACCTCCAGCGGGTCTTGGGAGAGGAGAGACGGGCGCGGGAAAACCGCCTGGTGCCGGAATACATTGAACGCTTCTTTGAGCGATGCGCTCGCTTCCTCAACATCCACATTGAGAAACGCCGCGATGGCCTCTGGCGCATCCCCCGTGTCCCCTACGAGCTTCGCCAAGCCTCTCAAGATTTCCGGAACCGCTACGGCGAAGTCTTCCCCGAATACAACCGGATAGCCTTTGACAAGGCCGAGGCTAAGCGCCATCAGGCGGTTTTCGTTGCCCCAGGCCATCCCCTCTTGGAAGCCATGATTGAGCGCATCATCGCCCAGCACGGGGCCGACCTCAAGCGTGGTGCAGTCTTCCTGGACCCCGATGGAAGGCTGGACGGATGGATTTGGTTCCTCAAAGGGGAACTGCGCGACGGAGCAAACCGCATCGCTGGCCAGCGCCTGTTCGCCATCTTCCAACCACGCGATGGTAGCCCTGTCCGCCCGTTGCCCTCTTCCATCCTCTGGGACCTCAAGCCTGCACCTGAGCATGCAGTCCAAGAAGGGGAGCCGCCGGAGGGGGATATAATCGCCTTCGTTGTGGAGAATCTCCTTGAGGAATACCGGCAGGAAATCCTGCAGCAGCGCCAGCGGGAGGCAGAGATAAAGCGGAAATACGGCCTCCGCTCCCTGGAGCAAATGCTCATGGATTCCACCGCCAGGCTGATGGAGTATGAGATTCGCCGCCTCCACGGTGAGCTTATACCCGATGCCGAAATTCGCAATGAGGAACGGCGGAAGGAGGAGTTGGAAAACCGCAAGGAAGCCCTGAAGCGGGAGATTGAGCAGGAGACGCACATCCTCTTGACTACCCCCCAAATCCTGGGCATAGCCAGAGTAATCCCGCAAGAAGCAGTTGAGCCAACAATGCGGCCGGATGAGCAGATTGAGGCCATAGGCATGCAGGTGGCCATAGCCTACGAGCGGGAGAACGGCCGGGAACCGGAGGATGTATCGGGCCAGAACTTGGGCTACGACATCCGCTCCCATTCCCCCGATGGAAGCATCCGCTACATTGAAGTCAAAGCGCGGGCTGTTACGGGCCCCATCGCCCTGACCCCAAACGAATGGTTGATGGCTCTGCGCTTGGGTGAGGAGTATTGGCTTTACGTTGTGGAGCATGCCGCTACTGAACCCAGGCTTTACCCCATCCAGAACCCGGCCGCAAAGTTCCAGCCTGAGGAAGAGGTAGAGGTGGTGCGCTACGTGATTCGGAACTGGAAGGAAGCATTGGCATAAATTTGAGAATTTTGGGGGCACATCCCCCAAACCCCCTGGGAGGGGGCTGTGCCCCCTCCACTCCCATTCCCCACCCCCGTTGGCTGAGGGCTTGCCGGGGTTTTGGGGTTAACCTCCCCCCGGCCCCTCTCCGAGGCGGAAATTTCCCCCTTCCCTCGCAGGGAAGGGGGTCAGGGGGTTAGGTCAGAAAAGCTCTTGCCCGGCCGATGGATACACCCAAAACTTGCGCCAGGGGAAATTAGGTGCTATCCTTATCTCAGGAAAAAGCCCAATCGGTGAGGGGAGTTTGAGCGATGGACCCCCAGCGCCCAAAGCGCTTGATTGAAGTCTCCTTCCCTTTGGGGGATATCTCCAAAGAATCCGTCCGCGAGAAGAACATCCGCCACGGCCATATCTCTACCCTGCACATCTGGTGGGCCCGGCGACCCTTGGCCGCCTCTCGCGCTACCATTCTGGCTGCCCTGCTCCCCGATGACCCCGAACGCAGGGAGAGCTTGCTGAGCCTAATCAGAGCATTGGCCCCATGGGAGGCCGTCCAGAAAGAGAACAGCAACCTGGAGCAGGCCCGCTATCTGATTTGGAAAGCTTTTGGCGGGCGGACACCGCGTGTCCTTGACCCCTTCGCCGGCGGTGGCTCTATCCCCTTAGAGGCGCTGCGCCTGGGGTGCGAGACGCACGCCCTGGACTACAACCCGGTAGCCGTCCTCATCCTGAAGTGCGTTCTGGAGTACCCACAGCGCTACGCCAAGCCTGAGTCTGTCTCCGTCCTTCCCCTTCCGCCCCTCCCAGCGGAGGAGGCCGCCGGCCCCCGGCAAGGCTTCTTCTTCAGGGAAACTGACGGGGAGGAGAAATCCCCTCTCTTGCAGGCCGTCCAAGCCTGGGGAAGGTGGGTGCTGGAGGAGGCTCGCCAGGAACTCCAGCAATTCTATCCCACCGACCCCGATGGGAGCATCCCCGTGGGCTACATCTGGGCGCGAACTCTCCCCTGCCAGAACCCTGCCTGCGGCGCCGAAATCCCCCTAATGCGCCAGACCTGGCTGGCCAAAAAGCCGGAGAAGAAAGTTGCACTGCACCTTATCCCCAACCACGCCGTTAAGCGGGTGGATGCAGAGATAGTGGAAGAGAAAAACATCAACTTTGACCCTGCCGAAGGGACAGTGACCCGTGCTCACGTCCGTTGCCCCCTGTGCGGCGGGACCATGGACGATAGGACAACTCGCCGCCTGTTCCGCGAGGGGAAGGCCGGCCAGCGGATGATGGCCGTGGTCTTGCACCACCCGGACCGGCCGGGAAAGACCTACCGCCTCCCCACCGAGCAGGACCTTAAAGCTTACAGCGCTGCCGAGCAAGCCCTGGAAGAGAAACGCCAAAAGCTCTGGGAAGAATGGGGCATGGACCCCGTGCCGGATGAGCCAATGGACAAGAATGACCCTACAACGGTCGCTGGACGAGGTTACAACATTGAGAAGTGGGGCGACCTCTTCAACCCGCGGCAGAAGCTGGCGCTCATCACCTTCGCCGAGAAAGTTCGCCAGGCCCACGCCCAAATGCTCTCCCAAGGCGCCGACCCGGACTTCGCTAAAGCTGTAGCCGCATATTTGGCACTGGCAGCGGATATGTTAGCGGTGTCGTGCAATACACTATGTCGCTGGGAGAACACACGGGAATTGATCGCGGATATCTTTTCACGCCAAGCCTTACCAATGCTTTGGGATTTTGCCGAACTAAACCCTTTTAGCGGCGGGTCAGGAAGCTGGAGCAAAGTTTTCGGCTATGTCAGGGATGTTCTTGCCCACCTCACCCGCATTCCGCCGGTGGAGGGGGACAGCGATGGTTAGGAATGTGCAGACCTTGATTCATCAGCTGGAAACGGTCGCCGGGGAAGTGCAACGCCGCTACCGAGCGGAGATATTGGGCATCTTTGGCTCCTACGTGCGTGGAGAGCAACGCGAGACCAGCGACCTGGACGTGCTGGTCAAGTTCGCCCCAGGAGCTACCCTCTTTGATTTGGTCGGGTTGGCCGACTTCCTGGAGGAAAGGTTGGGCATCCGGGTTGATGTTGTCCCCGTGGATGCACTCCGAGAGGAAATTCGCGACCAGGTTTTCCGAGAGGCAGTGTACCTATGCTGAAGCAAATTTTAGTTCCCCAGGTTAAGCAAGGCTCTGCTACCGAACTTCCATACCCGGACAACTTCTTTGACGCCGTCATAACCGACCCGCCATACTACGATAACGTCCCCTACGCCGACCTCTCGGACTTCTTTTACGTCTGGTTAAAAAGGGTGGTTGGCGACCTTTACCCCGACCTCTTTGCTACGCCGCTCGCCCCCAAATCGCAGGAGATGGTGGCCGATGCCAGCAAAGCGGGCGGGATGGAGGAGGCCCGGCAGCGCTTTGAAGAGATGCTGACCCAGTCCTTCCGCGAAATCCACCGGGTTCTCAAGCCCGACGGCATCGCCGTCATCGTCTTTGCCCACAAGAGCACTGCGGCCTGGGAGACAATCATTGCCTCGCTGCTTTCGGCCGGACTCTACATGACCGCTTCCTGGCCAGTCCATACCGAGATGCAAGCCCGGCTGCGGGCACAGGAATCGGCGGCGCTGGCTTCATCCATCTACATGGTCTGCCGCAAGCGCACCACCGAAGAGATTGGCGACTACAACCAAGTGCGGCGGGAGATAGAGAGGCGGGTGCGGGAGAAGTTGGCCCAGTTCTGGGAGGAGGGAATCCGTGGCGCCGACTTCTTCATGAGCGCCATCGGCCCGGCGGTGGAGGTCTTTGGCCGCTACGCCCGCGTGGAAAAGCTCTCCGGAGAGGAGGTTACCGTAACCGAACTCCTGGAATACGTGCGCAAAGTGGTAGCGGAGTTCGCCCTGGAGCGCATCCTCGGAAGGGCCGATTTGGGAGGGGTTGATGCCCTCACCCGCTTCTACCTACTCTGGCGTTGGA
>JAPWUT010000006.1 GCA_028275425.1 Anaerolineae bacterium
TTGGCCTCCTGCAAAGGAGCCCATACTCCTTCCGGCCTCTCCGGAACAATTACCGTGGACGGCTCCAGCACTGTCTACCTCATAACCGAAGCTATGGCCGAAGAATTCCAGAAGCTTAACCCCAATGTCCGCATCACCGTGGGGATATCAGGAACTGGCGGCGGTTTCCGGAAGTTCTGTTCGGGGGAGATTGACATTGTGGATGCCTCCAGGCCCATAAAGCCACCCGAAGTGGAGGCTTGCCGTAAGAACGGTATAGAGTTTATTGAACTTAAGGTCGCCTTTGACGGGCTGGCCGTAGTGGTCAACCCCCAGAACGATTGGGTGGATTACCTGACTGTGGAGGAATTGAAGCGGATGTGGGAACCTCAGGCTCAACAGAAAGTGACCCGCTGGAGCCAGGTCCGCCAAGGCTGGCCCGATAAGGAGCTGCACCTTTATGGCCCAGGAGTTGATTCCGGCACATACGATTTCTTCACCGAAGTGATTGTCGGTAAGAGCGGAAGCAGTCGTGGGGACTTCCAAGCCAGCGAGGACGATAACGTCTTGGTGCAAGGAGTAGCTTCTGACCCGCTCGCCCTTGGCTACTTCGGCTTGGCTTACTACAAGGAGAATGCCGATAAGCTCAAGCTTGTCCCCATAGACGCCGGGGAAGGCCCGGTCCTCCCTTCCTATGAAACCATCATCAAAGGGATTTACAAGCCCCTCTCACGCCCCCTCTTCATCTACGTGAAAAAATCTTCCGCTGAGCGTCCAGAAGTCAAAGCTTTCGTTGAATTTTACCTAAACCCCCAAAATGCCCAGAAACTGGTTAAAGAAGTGGGGTACATCCATCTGCCAGAAGAGGAGCTGAGAAAATCCTTGGAGCGCTTCAGGAGCCGGACGGTCGGTTCCGAATACACTCACTAAGGGGGTAAGTTGCGGGGTAAAGCCTACGCTATCTACGCTCCAAAGGAGGAGCGAGTAGCCAACCCCTGCAACCCCGCCACGAGTGGGACCCAAAACGCCAGCGAACCCTTAGCTCACGGGGGTGGGCAAAGGGGGTGGAGGGGGCGGAGCCCCCTCCCAGGGGGTTTGGGGGATGTGCCCCCAAGAACCTTAAGAAGGGGGCGAGCTGCCCCCATTAGCAACCCCGCCCCCGAGTGGGACCCTAAACGCTGGCAAACCCTCAGCTAACGGGGGTGGGAAAATGGGGGGTCCAGGGGGCGAAGCCCCCATGGTGGGGACTGTCCCCCATAACAAGCCCTGGGGAGATGGCTTTGTCGGCTTACGTTGCTTCGCAATGACAGGTAAAAAAATGCAGCTGAGGATGGGAAAAATGAAAGGCCAAAGGATTAAGGAAAAAGCATTGGAAGTAATCTTTGCCCTTTGCGCTTCCCTCTCCATCTTCACCACCATCGGAGTTATAGCCGTCCTCCTGTTTGAAAGCATCGCCTTCTTCCGAGAAATACCAATTTCCCGCTTCCTGACGGAAACTCAGTGGACCCCCCTATTTGCCGAGAAGCACTTCGGGATAATAGTCTTAGCCAGCGCAACTTTCCTGACCACGGCCATAGCTATGGCTGTAGCATTGCCCTTCGGCCTCATGGCTGCGGTCTACATGAGCGAGTACGCCTCCGAAAGGGCCCGCCGTATCATCAAACCCTCAATTGAAGTGCTTGCCGGAATCCCTACCGTGGTCTATGGCTACTTCGCCCTCCTCTTCGTAACCCCGCTCCTAAAGAAACTAATCCCCTCCATCTCCGGCTTCAACGCCCTGAGCGCAGGCATCGTCATGGGGATAATGATTATACCCACCGTCGCCTCCCTGAGCGAAGACGCCCTCTACGCCGTCCCTCGCTCCCTCCGGGAAGGAGCCTATGCCCTTGGAGCCTCCACCCGCCAAGTGGTGACAGGGATAGTGATTCCAGCCGCCTCTTCCGGGATATTGGCCTCCTTCATCCTGGGGGTTGCCAGGGCTTTAGGGGAGACAATGATTGTAGCCATAGCTGCAGGCCAAACCCCAAGGCTAACCCTAAACCCCCTCGTCCCTGTAGAAACCATGACTGCTTACATCGTCCAAGTCAGCCTGGGCGATGTCCCAACCGGCTCGCCGGAGTTCCGGACCATCTTCGCTGTAGGGCTGACCCTGTTCATAATGAACTTGGCTTTTGACCTACTTAGCTATCACCTTGCCCGCCGACAGAGGAGGTACAGACTATGAAAGGCAAATGGCTTGACGAAACCTTTAGGGCTTTCGCCTTCTTCTCCACCTTGATAGGCATACTTGTCCTCTGCCTGCTCCTTGCCGATGTCCTCAAAGATGGGCTACCTCGCCTAAGCTGGAAATTCATAACCAGCTTCCCTTCCCGCCGAGCTGAGGAAGCGGGGATACTTCCCGCCCTCGTCGGCTCGGCAATGCTTCTGGTCCTGACAGCGCTCTTCGCCTTCCCCGTAGGGGTGGCAGCAGGAATCTACCTTGAAGAATACGCCCCCGATAACCCATTCACCCGCTTCATTGAGCTGAACATAGCGAACTTGGCCGGCGTTCCATCCATAATCTATGGCCTTTTGGGGCTGGAAATTTTCGTCAGAGCTATGCGGGGGATAACAGGCGGCAGGAGCATCCTATCCGGAGCTCTGACCATGGCCCTCTTGGTCCTGCCGGTCATAATCGTCTCCTCAAGGGAGGCTATACGTGCTGTCCCCAAGAGCATAAGGGAAGCGGGCTATGCCCTGGGGGCAACAAAATGGCAAGTGGTAAGGGACCAAGTCCTCCCGGTAGCGATGCCCGGAATCCTTACCGGGACAATCTTGGCCCTCTCCAGGGCTATAGGAGAGAGTGCTCCCCTCATAACTATCGGAGCATTGACCTTCATAGCTTTCCTTCCGCCTTTATCCCTCAAAGCCCTCCAAAGCCCTTTCACTGTCCTACCAATCCAAATCTTCAACTGGGTATCAAGGCCTCAGGAAGCCTTTCAGGCCAACGCTGCTGCGGCCATAATCGTCCTTCTCCTCCTGCTTCTATCCATGAATGCCGCCGCAATTTACCTGCGCAACCGGTTCCAACAAAGGCTTGAATAGGAGGTAAATATGTTCCGGAATCAAACTTTGCCCCCAGTTGACCCACTTCCAGAAGCCTATGAGCCCATCGTAAAAATCAGGAACTTAAGCGTGTGGTACGGGGAAAGGCAAATATTGGGTGATATAAACCTGGACATACCCCGAAACCGAATCACGGCCATAATGGGGCCATCGGGCTGCGGGAAGAGCACGTTAATTCGCTGCCTGAACCGAATGAACGACCTTATCCCCGGAGCAAGGATTGAAGGGCAGGTTCTCTTCAACGACCAGAACATCTATGCCCCCGAAGTGGACGTGACCGAGCTTCGCCGGCGCATAGGCATGGTCTTCCAGAAGCCCAACCCCTTCCCGAAGAGCATCTATGAAAACGTGGCTTGGGGTTTACGCATCCGGGGGTTCAAAGGGAACTTGGATGAAGTGGTGGAAAGGGCTTTGATGCAAGCTGCTCTCTGGGATGAAGTGAAAGACAAACTCCACACCAGTGCCTTGAACCTATCCGGAGGGCAGCAACAGCGGCTCTGCATAGCCAGAGCGCTGGCCGTAGACCCAGAAGTGCTCCTTTTGGATGAGCCGGCCTCGGCTTTGGACCCCATCGCTACTTTGAAAATAGAGGAGCTTTTGAGGGAGATTTCCGAAAACTACACCATCGTAATAGTTACCCACAACATCCAGCAGGCAGCCAGAATATCCCATTACACCGCCTTCATAATGTGGGACGAGAACCGAATCGGCCGGCTGGTGGAATGGGGCCCTACGCGGGATATTTTCACAAACCCCAAGAACAAGTGCACTGAAGACTACATCACCGGCCGCTTTGGATAAATTGGCTGGAGGTGAAAGATGCCGAGGGAACTTTTGGATAGCGAAATAGAGCGATTGCAAAACGAGGTTCTAAGCCTGGGAGAAATGGTGGAAAGAAGCATTCTGGAAGCAGTCCAAAGCCTCAAAACCAGAGATTTTGAGGCCTCCCGCCGGATAATAAGCCAGGACGGGGCTATAAACGAGAAGCGCTTTTCCATTGAGAACGACACTTTAGTGCTTATCGCTACCCAGCAACCAATGGCAAGCGACCTGCGCCTATTGGCATCCATCCTGGAAATCATATCGGAACTGGAGAGGATTGCCGATTACGCCAAAGGCATCGCTAAAATCAACCTCCTAATCGGCGAGAAGCCCCTCATAAAACCATTGATTGACATACCCCGCATGGCCCAGAAAGCAGCAGACATGCTCCACCGAGCCCTGGAGGCTTTTGTCCGCAAAGACGTAGAGACGGCAAGGGCTATCCCGAAAGAAGACGATGAAATGGATGCCCTCTACGACCAAGTTTATCGCGAGCTAATGACCTACGTTATCGCCAACCCGGCCAACATTGAGCAAGCCAATTACCTCCTCTGGGCCGCCCACAACTTGGAAAGGACGGCCGACAGGGTCACCAACATATGTGAAAGGGTGATTTTCACTGTAACCGGCGAAATGCGGGAGCTTGATGTAAGTGAGGACATAAGGGAACGCTGGGCTCGCCAAGCTGGGGAAAAACCATGAACGAGGGCCTCGGATTAGTCTACGAGCGCTTCGTCCTGAACGATTACCTATTGGCCTTGCTCCAGCGTTACCCAATCCGCACTGTCCTTGAGGCTCCCGCCTATGGGATGGCTGGCATAACCGGGATAAATAGCTTGGAATTAGCCCGGGCTGGATGCTCCGTTACAGTGGTAGACGAGGACGAGGGCCGCATCCGAGAGGCCAGGGAGATTTGGCGCAGGCTGAACCTCCAAGCTAACTGGGTGTGCTGTCCGGGCATGAAAGTTCTGCCTTTTCCGGACAGGGCCTTTGACCTTGCCTGGGAATGGGCTGGCCTCTGGTACCTTGAAGATGCCGAAAGCCTCTTGCGGGAGTTAGCCAGGGTCTCACGCCAGCTCCTTTTCCTGGCCATGCCCAACCCCCTGCAGCCTGGCTACATCCTGAGGAAGCACTTCCTTGAGCCGGAATTCTTCGGAAAAGTTGACGAGAGTTGGGCTAACATGAAGAGGGTAAAGGAAGTGGTGGAAAGCGAAGGTTTCAAGCCGGTGGAGGAGGCCTTCCTGGATACTCCTCCTTGGCCCGACACTGTAATGCCAGCAGCGAAACTTCTGGAAAAGCTGGGGATAAAATCGCGCCGGCTCAGGGAGCGATTTTCCGGGGCTTCATGGAACTGGAACATTGTGGATTATTATGCGGGTAGGGACCCGAACCTGCGGGAGAGGGTTATGCGTTACGCCTTTCTGGAGAAAAGCCTGCCCCGCTTCTTAAAGGCCTTCTGGTCCCACCACCGCTTTGTTCTCTTTCACCGCTAAGGGACTGTGCATCATTGCGAGGCGGCGTAAGCCGCCGAAGCCATCTCCCCGGTGCCTGTTATGGGGACAGTCCCCGCCATGGGGCTTCGCCCCCCTGGACCCCCCGTTTGCCCACCCCCGTTAGCTGAGGGTTTGCCAGCGTTTTGGGTCCCACTCGTGGCGGGATTGCTAATGAGGGCAACTCGCCCCCTCGTTTTATTCTGGGGGCACATCCCCCAAACCCCCTGGGAGGGGGCTCCGCCCCCTCCACCCCCTTTGCCCACCCCCGTGAGCTAAGGGTTCGCTGACGCTTTGGGTCCCACTCGTGGGCAGGTTGCTAAGGAGGGCAACTCGCCCCCTCTTTTGAATTTATGGGGGGACACCCCCCACAGCCCCCCGCCAGGGGGGCTTCGCCCCCCTGGACCCCCCGTTTGCCCACCCCCGTAGGCTTAGGGTTTGCCGGCGTTTTGCCCCTCTCCGAGGCGGAAAGGGTAGACCCCCGCCAAATTTTCCCCCTTCCCTCGCAGGGAAGGGGGTCAGGGGGTTAGGTCTTGGGGCGAAGCGGCGCCTCGCTCTTTTCAGGGGTTGCTTCGCTCGCAATGACAGGGGTAACCTGCGGTTCAAAGCCTAATTGTAAACGTAGTTCCTTTGCCCACTGTGCTCTGGACTTCTATGGTGCCTCCGTGGGCTTCCACAAGCTCCTTGGCTATGCTCAAACCCAGACCAGAGCCACCCGTAGCACGGGAACGCGATGGCTCCTTGCGCCAGAAGCGGTCAAAAATGTGGGGCAAATCCTCCGGCGGTATGCCCGGCCCCGTGTCGCTAATGGCTACTTCTACCTTTGAATCCACTTTCCTCGCCCTGATGGTCACTACCCCACCTTCAGGGGTAAAGTTGAAGGCATTGGATAGAATGTTATGAATCACCTGGCCAATGCGCTGCCTGTCGGCGTAAATGGGCAAATGTTCCTCAATAAAACACTGCAAGGTGAGGCCTTTCTCGTTGGCCACGGCTTCGGCCATCTCTAAAATCTCTTTGATAAGCTCCGTGAGGTCAAACTGCGTCTTTTCCAAAGGAAGCTTGCCCGCCTCAGCCAAGGAGATGGTGCGCAAGTCTTCCACCAAACGCTGAAGGAGCAAGGTCTCGTTGTAGACAGGGGTGAGGTGTTCCGAATCCAACGGGTATAAGCCATCCAGTAGCGCTTCCAAATGCCCCCGCATCACGCTTAGAGGGGTCCGAAGTTCGTGGGCAATATCGGCCAAGAGCTGGCGGCGCTTCTCTTCCTGCTGCTGGAGGGCTTCGGCCATTTCGTTGAAAGAGCGAGCAAGCTCAGCGACCTCATCTTCCCCACGGATTTGAACCCGCTTTCCGAGGTTGCCCGAAGCTATCTCTGCCGCAGCCTGGCGCAGTTCCCTAAGAGGATGCGTTATCTGATAAGCCATAATGGCTCCGATTACCACTGCCAGAAGGCATCCCCCCAAAATTACCAGGAAAAGGGAACGCCTCACGTTAGCCAGGAACGATTCCTCCACTTGCCCCCAGACTATCTGCCTCCCCCAGGCCACTAAGACTGTGCCCACTAAGTCGTTGCCAACTACTATCGGAGCCCCTAAGGAAAGCTCGGCCGGAGAAAGCCTCTTCCCCTTCATTTCCCCGGCCGAATCGGCTACTATTACCCCTTTCTCATCAGCAACGATTATCCGGGTCTGGCGCATTATTATTCCAAAGCCTCTCCTCCAAGCCCTCGGGGCCAGAAGGCTATTTATGAAGCCATCTATGCCCTCCCACCCACCGTTGAGGGAGTAATATTCGGCCAGGATGGGGGCCAGAAGCTCGGCCTCAGCCCTGTAAGTGGTGAGAAGGTAGGCCCTGAAGCCGCCCTTTACTGCACTGTTGATGAGGATGGCCATGAATAGAGCGACAAAAATCGCAAGCACTAAAAAGCTCAGGGTAAGCTTAAGCCACAAGCTGCGCATTCATTCCTCCGCCAACTTGTACCCTACCCCGTAAACGGTCAAGATGTAGCGGGGATTTTTGGGGTCAGGCTCAATCTTCTTGCGCAAGTTCCTTATGTGGACATCTACGGTGCGCTCGTAGCTTTCGTAAGCGTAGCTTTGAATCCTCTGCAGGATTTCCAGCCGCGTGAAGACCCTGCCGGGATGGCGGGCTAAAAGGTTCAGGATTTCAAATTCGGTAGGCGTGAGCTCCACCGGCTTCCCAGCCACCGTGACCTCCCGCTTCTGCAAGTCAATCTCAATATCGCCAACCCGCAAGGTGGGAGTGAACACTTCCCCTCTGGCTCGGCGCAGGACTGCTTTCACCCTCGCTACCAGCTCCCTCAAAGAGAAGGGTTTAGTGATGTAATCATCGGCGCCCATCTCAAGCCCTAAGACTCGGTCGCTCTCTTCCACCTTAGCCGTAAGCATAATGATGGGGGTGGAAGATTCTTTGCGGATAATCTTTGCCACCTCCAGCCCGTTCATCTCCGGAAGCATTATGTCCAGGATTACGAGGTCGGGCTTTTCGTGGCGGAAGAAGGCGAGTGCTTCTTTACCGGTGTAGGCTTTGAGGACATCAAAGCCCGCTGCCGTCAAGTAATCGGCAACCACCCGAGCTAATTTAACTTCATCCTCCACCAGAAGAATCTTGGCCTTCATCACCCTTCCGGAAGGAGCCTAAGGTAATGGCCCGGCCACCGCATCGCCCCCTGCACTAAGTGCACGAAGGAGCAGACGGTCAAGGCAAAGGGCAAGTAGCCAAGGTAGCCGAGGAGCGGCATCTCAAAGACATGGAGAAAATCAAAGAAGGGCACGGTGTAAACCCACTTGGGCCAGGACCAATAGTTCCAGAACTCCCAGAAGAAAGCGCATATGAGCACTCCCCCAAAGAGCGCAAGGACCGGCCTCCATTCCCCCCGTTGCAAGTAGACTATTAAGCTTTTGTAACCGGCCATGTAGCTTATGCCCTCCACAATCAGCAAGGGGGAAATCCAGAGGAGGGGGAAGAAATACCGAGGCCAGAGGAGGAGCAAGGCTAAGGTTATGAGCCCTACCCCTATCATTCCCCAGCCCAAGGCAGGGTGCACGGTCATCTTCCAACTCTGCAAGAGAGGCTTCTTGAGGAAAGAGGAAACAAGTTCCGAAGCCTCCAGAACGGCCGGGATCACAGTAGAGAAAGCAAGAGAAGCCAAGCAGAAGAACTCCAACGGGGTAAAGGAGCCTCCCACGTAGTGCCAGTTCTGGACCCTGCGGTTCAGGAGTTCAAAGAACCACCAAAGGGGGACCGAAAGGAGGAAAAGGCCGGCAAATCTTGTTGGGTCACGGCTTAGAAGCGAGCTACCTTTGCGCTGGAAAACTAAGGAATCCAGAACTAAGATTAGGCCGAGCCAGAGGGGGAAGAAGAGCAAATGGGTTCTGGGACCCGGCAGAAGCCAGTTAAGAGGCCAGCATATGGCTATAAGCCCAAGTCCTACCCAACCCCAAGCCATCAACGTTTACGGACCTCGTCCACGATTTTCCGCAGGCGCATTGTAGCCTCAAAGATATCAGGAGCAGCCATAACAGCGGAGATAACCGCTATCCCCGAAGCCCCGGCCGCAAGCACTTCCTTGGCGTTATCGGCATTTATCCCGCCTATGGCTACCACGGGGATATTGACCACGCTCACTATCTTCCTTAGCCCTTCAATTCCGATGGGCGAGCCGGCATCAGGTTTAGTAGAAGTGGGGTAAATGCTGCCAACCCCCAAGTAATCAGCGCCTTCGGAAGCGTAGAGGAGGGCCTTCTCCACGGTATCAGCTGAGGCACCGATTATCTTTAGCGGCCCCAGGATTTTGCGGGCCAGCCATACCGGCATATCCTCATCGCCCACGTGGACCCCATCGGCATCAACGGCCAGGGCTACGTCAACCCGGTCATTGACGATGAAAGTGACCCCCTTGCCCTTGCAGAGGGTCCTCAATAGCCTGGCCTCCTCAACCATCTTGCGGGTTGGGGCGTTCTTCTCGCGGTACTGGATTACCGTAGCCCCGCCCCTTATGGCCTCTTCCACCGCTTCCACAAGCGAACGTGAGCCGAGGAGGCGGGAATCAGTGATAACGTAAAGCCTCAAATCCAGACCCAACTTTACCTCCTTTCACACAGTGACCTGAAAACCCCTTACCGGTGAGGCTGCAAAGTTATTATGCTCCAAAAGCTGAAAAGCCGCAACTACAAAGAGTGCGTCCCAAATTTATCGGGCCTCGGCCCTTCCTGCCGATTGATTTCAGCCTCTCTGGCTAAAGACCCAAACGAGGGTAAGCCCCTCTTTCTTCCGCCAGAAATTCCTGGAAGCAGACGAGGCTTGGGCATGACCATGCCAATCGGCCGTAGGGGTTGGTGAAGGCTGACAATCGGCTATGGGTTTGGGAACATGCCGGAGCAGGGCCAGAATCTTTAGCGCCCGCAGTGCGCTCCACTTATTTCACCCATACGCTCCCCAGCACGTCCCAACCGCTCGTTGCATCCCAAATGTTCTCATTGGCAAAGCGAATGGCGTAGCGCGGGTCATTGCGCAGAGCATCGGCAGGGTCGGGCAGCCATAGAGCGAGGATGTATTCGCCGGGTGACAAATCGGCGAGCAAAGAAACGGTGGCGCTGAAGGTGTGCTGCCCAGACTCCCAGCGGTGCGGGTCAACATCCACGTTGTAGCGCAGGATTTTATCTGCGCCTGTGCCGCAAGAATCAGATAGACAGGCCGTTCCAGCAGTGGGGAGGCGAAACCTGTGTTCTGGAGTTTTACTTATATCTGGCTGTGAGGAATGCCTCTACAGCCTCCAGGAACGGCCCGGGGCACTCTTCCTGGGGGACGTGCCCGCATTCGGGGATGACCACCAGTTGGGCCCCCGGGATTTCCCTTGCCAAGCGGATGCTTTGTTCGGCAGGGATAAGGTGGTCATCATCACCGGTGATGACCAGCACTGGCACTCGTACCTCCCCCAGGCGCTTCTCCAGCCCCAGCGGATGGCTGGCCCGCATGACCTCCCAGAGAGCCCGGTCCCAGTTCTCGGCCCGCAGGAGTCTGGCATACCCCTCCCAGATTTCCGGCGTCAGTCTGGATGGGTCGTGCCAGGCGGAGCGGGCAAAGTCTACCCCCCAGTCCCGAATCTGGCGGGCCAGCAGCGGCCCCAGGTGGCGCATCTGCGGGGTGTTCAGGAACGGGCGCAGCCAGGCCGGCGTCATCCCTCGCACGTAGACCGCGGGGGAAACGAGCACCAGCGCCTCCACCTGCTCCGGGTAAGTCAGCGCAGTGAGGAGCGCCACCGTCCCCCCGGCGGAGTTTCCCACCAGGACCGCCCGCTCTATCCCCAGCGCGTCCATGAGCCCCACCGTCAGGTCGGGCTGGGCCTCGGGGCTGTAGGGGTTGCGGCCCGTCCACTTCATGGGCCGCTCCGTCAGGCCAAATCCTGGCCGGTCAAAGGCGACGACCGTCCCCCACTCCGACATGGGCCCGATGACCTCCCGCCAGGAGAAGGTGCTGGCCGCGAAGCCGTGCAGGAGAACGATGGCCGGGCGTCCCGAACCGGCCATTTTGTAGTGGACGGTGATGCCGTTCACCTCAATGAACCGGCTATCGGGATCGGCCAACTGCTCCGGCGGGACGGTCCCCTCCAGTGGAGGCACCGGCACCAGGAACGGGCCGATCAGCAGGACGACCAGCAGGACGCCCAGAGCGATCAACAGTCCGCGCAGCCAGGGTTTCATCGTCCTTCCTCCGCGAGGATTTCTTGCACCCGCGCCGCGTATTCAGCGCTGGGGGTGTCATCGGTCAGGAACCGGATGTCCTGGGGGCGGGAGACGCCCAGGCCCAAGGCGACGGCCCGGGCAATCTGCTCCTGGGCGAAGACGGGGCCCCGCTCCACCTCCGGCGTCGTGCCGAAGAGCCGCAGGATGGCCACGCCGACCGCGTCCAGCGCTACACGGTCGGTCCCCGCCAGGACCACCTCCGCCTGCACCCGCTTCCCCCGGTCTGGCCCTCCAGTGACGAAGGCCTCCACGCCGTCCAGAACGACCAGCGCGGGCCGGTAGGCAACGTTGATCTCTGCAATCATCTTCCGCTGGTGGGGAGAATTATGGAGTTCAGCCATGTAATTATACCCATCTGGCCCATATTTGGCCACCATGCCCACGGAGTTCTTCAGGGAGAGGGTGAAGTGGCCGCCGTAGCGGTGGGTCTTCAGGCAACAGGTTTGGACGATGACATCGGCCTCCAGGATGGGGCGGGCGAAGAGGAAGCCGCGCGACCAGTGGCTATCCGGCGGCTGGACGGGCACCCAGTCCTCCGGCCCCAGTTCGTCCAGGACGAGGGTCTCAAACCCCAGTTCCGCGGCCAGGGCGAAGATGCCCTTCTGCTGCATCACTCGCCGGGTATCGCCCATGCCACTGCGGTCGGCGACGGTGATGGACCGGGCGCCTCCTTCCCAAAGGGCCTCCACCAGGGCGCGGAGGACGTCGTTGTGGGTGGAGCCGGGGGCGGGGTCGGCGCTGTTGAAGTTAGGCTTGAGGAGGACGGTCTTCCCCTTTACTGGGGGCATCCCCAGCAGGGCCAGCGCGCGGCGGACGCCCTCTGCCCGGTCCGACGTCCGCACCAATGCCACCCTTGCCGGAACCTGAGCAGGGGTAGGCGATGAGCTGAGAGATGGGGTGGGCTTCGGACCGGTAGGGAAAGGGGTTGCAGTAAAAGCACGGCGGGAAATAGGCTCAAATGGGGAATTTGGAGCTACTTTCACCTTAACCTCCCCAACTGAGCTTAACTCTCATTGATTGCGATTATAAACCGCTAACCGCAAAAAGCCAAGAAGCCTATGCAGGCCTTTTCCAACCGTAATTATTGTCAAAAAGCACCCGGTAAGCTATAAGCTTCCCTTTCTGGGGGGAGGCCTTTATCTCCTCCAGGACCCCAATCCCCGTAAGCCGCCGGACGACCATGAAAATGAACATGATGGCCGAAGCTACAATGTGGGAGATCGGATAGCCCTTAAGCCAAGCGAAGAAGGGCAAAGCCAGCACACCAACTCCTACTCCAAGCCCCAGTGCTCTGGTGAAGAAGCCAAGAGCGTAGAAGATTAGGGATAAAAGCATGGCTTTCGGGACCAGAAGGAGCATTGCTCCCAGAGCTGGGCCCATCCCCCTCCCTCCCTGAAACCCGAGGAAAATCGGCCAATCGTGCCCGGCTACTACTGCTACAGCGCTTGCCGCTTGGATGGGATTAGGGAAACCAAACTTCTGGGCCAGCCAAACGGCCAAGGCCCCTTTGCCGATATCCAGAATGGCAGCAATCGTCCCTTCTAATTTCCCCACCGAATGCCAAAGGTTGCTCCCGCCTATATTCCTGGTCCCTACCTCGCGCAGGTCAACCCCTCTAAGTTTTCCGATGATGAAGGCGAAGGGGATAGAGCCAAGAAGGTAAGAAATAACCACCCACAAAATGCCCCAGAGCATTTCTTACCTCCTCTGGCAAGGTTATTCTTCGCACCAGAAAGCGATGCCTACAAGCCCAGGGCCGGTATGAGCTCCCATTACCGGGGTGAACTCGGTGACGAAGAGCTCAGCACAGTCAAAGCGCTTCTCCAGCTCCCACTTGAGGTAGAGCGCATCCTCAAGCGCATCCCCATGCATGACGGCCAAGTGAACCCTGCGGCCCCCGATTTTCTGCTCCGCAATCCTCAGTAGCTCCTGCAAGGCCTTGGAACGAGTTCGCGGTTTGGACCAGACGTCCGCTACCCCATCCCTCAGGTAAAGGACGGGGCAGAGCTGGAGGGCAGAGCCCAAAAGAGCCGAGGCGAGCCCAATCCTCCCCCCAAAGTAAAGGTATTTCAGAGTGCTCAGGAAAGCGTAAAGGTGGACCTTGAGGCCAATTTCCTCAACTCGCTTCAAAATCCTTTCCGGTTCAGCCCCTTGTCTGGCAAGCCTGGCCGCTTCCAAAACCACAAGGCCTTGCCCGGCAGCAGCGGTGTGGGCGTTCGCAACGTAAACTTTGGCCCCTTCCACCATCTGGGCTGCAGTCCGAGCCGCCTCGTAGGTAGCGCTCAGATTAGGGGGAAGGTGGATGGAGATTATCGCTTCAGCCTCCTGGGCTAAGGCCAGGTAAACCTTGAGAAAATCACCCACCGAAGGCGCTGAGGTCTTGGGCAAAATAGTGCTTTCCCTCAGCCTCCTGTAAAGCTCCGAGGAGGAAAGGTCAACCCCATCCCTGTAGGTCACACCGTTCCAGAAGAGGTATATGGGCACAACCGTTATGTCATGTTCTTTTACCAACTCTTCCGGCAGGTTTGCCGAAGAGTCCGTGACGATAGCTATCTTACCCATTTTGCCTCCCAAAAGACCAAAATTTGTAGCCACAAAAAAACCGGCCGCTCGGGCTTACCCTTCGGCCGGGATAAGCTCTGTAACGTCTTTGACAAAGCTCAGGAGCTTAGCTCTATCCTCCTCCCCCAACTTCCTGACTTCATCCATGTATCTGGGGAGGTGGCCGTTAAAGGCCTTCCCCAGCTCTTTCTTGCCGGATTTCCAAATGTATCCCACTATCAATCCGGCTAAGAGGATGAGGGCCGCTTCAGTAGTACTGAACGAGGTTACGATTTCCCTCAAAAGGACCAAAGCTTGCGCCGTCTTGCGGATAGTCCACAGGGCAAGGATTAAGGCTAAGATAAGCTTGGCGCAAAAGATTAAGGGGTTGGAAATTTTGGAAAGCTCGGCGAGGGTATCCTTTAAGATGGCTTTGGCGCCTTTCCGGTCGGCTTCCTCAAAGCGCTGGAGCAACTCGGACCGGATGCTTTCCCAATCCTTTTTGGGGCAGCAGTTTAAGGCGCTAAGGGCCAATGGGGTTGGCTTGAATTTAACTTTTGACCGCCCAGGCGTCTCTTCTTTTCTATCCACCTGGTGGATTACTTCCAGGTAGCCCTTTTCAGCCAGGGCGGTGAGGATATCGTAAGCAGTCCAGGGGCTTACCCCCAGTGCTTCGGCAACCTCGGTGTAATGGACGGGTTGCCCTGTAGCAAGGTGCTTTTCTACCGCGGCCTTGAGGAACTCTTGACGCCTCTTGGTAAGCATTTCTCACCCTCCCCGAGATAAATTATACTTCCGAAGTTGGGCTTAAGGCAAGGGTTGATTGGCTCTAATTTTCCCCACCCTCGTTGGCTGAGGGCTTGCCAGCGTTTTGGGTGTTAACCTCTCCCCCGGCCGAGAGCCCCGCCAAATTTTCCCCTTCCCTCGCAGGGAAGGGAGTCAGGGGGTTAGGTCGTAAAGGCACACCCACTAAGCCCACACCAGGAGGCTTTGCCACCGCCGCCTAAAGGCTAAGGGGAGGAGCGGTATACTTTTTTGTAGGCAGCGTATTGCTCGTAAATTGCCTTTATGTAGCGGGCCGTCTCTTCCACCGGTATGATTTCTAAGAACAGGTCTTGGTCACCACCGGCTTGTTCCCACCAGCCCGCTACCCTCACAGGACCAGCATTGTAGGCCGCTAAGGCTTTGAACCAGTGGCCAAACTTTTCCCGTTGCTTGGCAAGGTACCATGCCCCAAACCTTAGGCTAATCCAAGGCTTTTCCAAGTCTTTCTCCGAAAATTCAGGCCAGTTCAGAGCCGAGGCTATCGCTTTCCCCGTAGAAGGTATTATCTGCATGAGGCCGATTGCCCCAGCCGGCGAGCTTGCCCAGGGGTCAAATAGGCTTTCTTGCCGAATTAAAGAGGCCAAAAGGAGAGGGTCAATCCCAAAAGAGGAGGCTTCTTGCTCTAAAAGGCGAGGGAAGAAAAGGGGATAAGCCATGCTCCAAAGCTCTAAAGGAGCCGAAACCCCCGCTTCCTGAGCACGATTGATTAGGACCACAGCCGAGCGAATGGATAGGGAGTAAAGTTTCTTCTGGCGGAAGTAAAACGTAAAGTAGGCAAGGGCTTGGGGGTCACGAGCGTATTCCCATAAGAGGCGACGGTAAAGGGCTAAGGCCTCATCCCTGTAGCCGGCTGATAGGAAAGATTCGGCTCTGAGAAGCCGGGGGTCACTCTCCGGATTGGGCGATGAATGCCCGGAGGCCCAGCTTCTGACCCACTCTCTTAAGGCTTCAGGCGATAATTCTTGCTCCAGCTTCTTGAAACCCGAGCCTGAGGCAAAATCCAGCTTGCGGAGGCTGGCCAATGCCCGGAGGCCGTAGTAGCTTTCGGGGGAAAGGGAATAGGCTCTTTCCCAGTAGCTCCTGGCCTCGGCCCACTGCCCTTTCCTCATCAGGGCTTTCCCCAGCCAGAAGTAAGCCCTGGCACTGCCGGCCTCTTTCCAAAGCTTTAGGGCTGAATCTAAATCCCCTGCCCTGTAAAGGGCTAAGCCTGCTCGGAAATAGGCCTCCTCTTTATCCTTCCCGGCCATCTTAAGGTAAAGGCTTGAAGCCTGGGCAAAATCACCCTTATCTTCCAGAAGGCGAGCTGCCCGCACAATGGCTTTCGTGGCGAAAGGACTATCTGGGTAAAGCTCAGCAAGCTTTTGGTATGCGGATATGGCCTCCTCGTCGCGGCCGGCTTGCTCTAAGGTCCTGCCCTTCTCCCACCAGCCTTCGGGGAGAAGAGAGCTTTCAGGGTGAGTGTAAATTAGCCAATCCCACTCCTTGAGGGAAGCTCGGTAATCACCAAGTTTACGGTAAATCAGGGCCGCATAATAGTGGGCCTCGGCTTTGTGGTCTGAAGGGTGAGCAGCAACGTAGCGTCCAAAAGCCAAGAGCGCCGCACCGCAAGCCTGGGGGTAAGAAGAACAGGCATGATAATCCACCAAACCCCTCACGTAATCGTCCACCGGCTCATTGGCTTCAACCAGCTCTATCAGGGCTGAGTAGGAGTAGGGGGAGTCGGGGGCGACCTCAATGGCCTGGCGAAAGAGGTTGAAGGCTTTGCGCACGTTGCCCGCTTCCTGATTGACTTTGCCACAGAGGTAATTTATGCCAGCACGGACCGGAGGAGAAAAGGCAGCTTTTTCCAGGCTTCGGCACTCGGCTAAAGCACGGTCGTAATCCCTCGCCTTGGCCAAGGTTTCAATGACCTTCTGCCGGAGGTAAGTGGAGCCGTTTAACTCGTAAGCTTGCCTGTAGGCCCTTACCGCCTCCTGGTAGTAGCCCATTTGCGAATAGAGGTCGCCCGCCTCTTCCCAAGCGACATCGGCAAGGGGGCCACCGCTACGGGCATAACGCAAGTAGGCCTGAAGAGCAGCTTGACCGTTTCCGGTCGCTTTGTAAAGGCGGCCAAGCCGCAGCAATAGGGGGGAAGCCCTTGGGTCCTGGGGGTAAAGGTTCAGGAATTCTTGCCAAACTTTCAAGGCCTCTTCGCCCCTTGCTTCTTCCTCCAAGCATTCTCCAAGGGCAAAGAGGGCATCGGGGTTGGAACGCAGGCCATCAAAGAGCTTAATGGCCTCGGCGCACCGCCCTTCCTCTTTGAGGGAAAGCGCCTCCTCCAGTCCCGGATGGCCTTGAGCGGCAATCTTCGTAGCCCCGGAAACTACCAGGAGCAAGGCCAGGGCGAAAGCAATCCGCCTCATCACAAAAGGCTATCCAAGATTATCCCAAGGAAAAGGGCAGCCAAGTAGGGGCTTGTTACTTTGAAGGCCAACCAAGCGTTCTTGGGAGTAGGCCTGGCCCAGAGGTAGAGGTTAACCGCCACCAAAGCGGCGCCGGGGATGTAAGCCAGCAAAGTGTAAATAAGCCCGAACCGGCCAACGATGTGGATTAAGATTGAAGCGATGAACATGAGTAAGGAAGTGGAGACTATGCAGTGCAGAACCTTCTGCTCGCTCGTCACCACCGGGAGCATAGGCACTCCCGCCTTGGCGTAGTCATCGCGGTAGCGGAGGGCCAGGCTCCAGATGTGCCCAGGAATCCACAGCACAACCAGTGCCGCCATCAGAAAGGGGAGAATCGCCACATCCCCACGCATAGCCGCCCATCCGAAAAGGGTCGGGGCGCCACCACTGATGGAGCCAAGGACTATGTTCCAAGGGGTGCGACGCTTGGAAAGGAGGCTGTAGATTACGATGTTGTCAAATAGCCCAAGCAGCATCCAGAAGAAGGCCCAACCATTAAGCAAGGCTGAAAGAATGAGGGCAACAGCACTCAGGACAATACCCCAGGCCAGCGCTTCCGCCGGTGAGATTATCCCCTGGGGCAAGGGACGGCGGCGCGTCCGCTCCATCACGGCATCTATATCACGGTCAATGTAGCAAGTGATAGTGTTAGCCCCGGCACAGCCGGCAGTTATGGCCACAAAGGCTTTGATGAATTTTCCCCAATCCATAGCCGGCCCGGCCGCCGCTACCATCCCACCGATAGAAGTGAAGACCAGAAGGTAGATGAGCCGGGGCTTGGTCACTAAGATGTAGCCTTTTACTTTTGAAGCCAGGCTTATTTTCCCTGCCCTAACCACTTCTCCTTCCATAGTCTTACCTCCGATTGGTCTTTTACCCTGGCCAGAAGCTCCGCCACCGTAAGCCCCAAAAGGGGGTGGACCAAGTCAGGAGCAATTTCGGCCAAGGGGATTAAGACGAAACGCCTCTCGTGCAAGCGCGGGTGAGGGATGGTGAGCCTCTCGTCCGAAAGGACTAAGCCATCGTAAAAAAGGATATCCAGGTCAATGACCCTTGGCCCCCACCTTATCCCTTCACTCCGCCCCATTTCCCTTTCAATCGCTTTGAGGAAATCCAGGAGTGAATGTGGGCTAAGGCCTGTCTCCCCAGAGCAGACTGCATTCAAAAACCACGGTTGCGCCGCATAGCCTACAGGCTCCGTTTCGTAAAGGGAGGAAAGCCGAGCGATTTTGACCCTCTCCCCAAGCCTTTTTACGGCCTCAAGGATGTTCCTCTCCCGGTCTCCAAGGTTGGACCCAAGCCCAAGGTAGACCTCGGCCATTATCTCTTGACCCCGATTTTGCTTAGATTCTCCAGGATGAAATCCTCAGGCAATGGCCCTCCGATAGTTAAGTCCACGATTTTACCCGAGGGGTCAATCCAATACGTAGTGGGTAGCCCCCTCACTCTGTATCGGTTAGCGACCTCTCCCTTTGAATCCAGCAGCACTGGGAAAGTCAGGCCCTTCTCTTTCACGAATTTCTTGACTTCTTCGGGCGACTCGCCAACGTTTATTGCCACGATAGTGAGGCCGGAAGGGCCGAGTTCCTCGTAGAGCTTCTGGAAGGTGGGCATCTCCTCTTGGCAAGGGGGGCACCACGTAGCCCAGAAGTGAAGCATGAGAGGCTTGCCTCTGAAATCCGCAAGGCTTTTCTCCTGCCCCTCAATTGAGGGTAAGACGAAATCGGGGGCTAAAATTGGCCCTTCAGGGGAAGGGCTTTTGGCTTTGCAGCCCAACAGGGCTAAAGTGGCTAAGAACACAAAGATTGCGGTCCTCGCTCGGCTCATAAGGCTTCCCTCCGCATCTCCTCAGCTCGCAGGCGGAGCTGTTCCCGCAAAAGCCTTATGTCCTTCGGAGCAAGCCAGGCGGCAAAGGAGAAGAAGAAAGCGCATATGGCCCACGCCGAAATGCAGATGAGGAGTATGGCCGTCTTGAGGTCAGCACGCACTGCTATGATTCCAGCCATAAGCGGGGAAAGGGCTGCCCCAGCCGATTCAATGAAATACTGGATGGCTAAAGCCGTGCTCCTGACTTCGGGCAAAGTTACGTCGTAAACGGTGGAGACTACATTCGGGGCAGCGAAGGGGATAAAAAGGGCCGTAAAGCAAAGCATCCCCAGGAAAGAGCCTTTCGCTTCCACGGGGATGTTCATGGTTACGTAGAGTAGCACTGCCCCTGTTATCACTCCGAATATGGAGACAAAAAGCCGGCCGCGTACGGTGCGCTTGAAGAAGAAATCCCCCAGTGCCCCGCCCACGAAGTAGCCCGAAGCAAGCACCAAAACGGCGAGAACCATCGTCACCATCACTTCTTCCGAAGAGTAGCCCCTTTCAACCTCAAGGTAACGGAAAAACCAGTAGGTTATGACATTCCAGGGGAAAACGCCGAAGAAGCCCTGGGTGAAGAGGAAGAGGAGGGTAGGCTTGCGGAAAAGCCCTTTGGCTACTCTCCAATCAAACCGGTAAACCTTTATCTGCTCCAGCTCCGCCAGCTCTGGTTCACTCTTCCCCCTGGGCATATCCTTCACCCCGAAGAATATGACGGCTGCCAGGATTATGCCTATTGAGCCAGTTATGTAAAACACACCCCTCCATCCCAAGACGTCCCGCAGAGATAAGGCCAGAATCATCCCCAGTAGGTAGCCCGAGGGCATAGCTATTTCCAGAAGGCCGTAAATCTTGCCCCTGGTATGGGGGCCGAAATAGTCGGCCACGAGGCTATAGAGCCCAGGGTAGCTGGAGTCGTCAATCCCCGTGGAGGCCCTTGTAGCCAAGAAGGCCGGATAGGTTGGGGCAATAGCGCTGAGCCAAGTAGTGGAGCCCCAGATGAAAGAAGCTAAAGCCAAAAGCTTGGGCCGGGCAAAGCGGTCGTAAAGGAAGCCCCAGAGGGGATAAAAGAGGGCCCCCACAATCAAAGCCCCTGTGAAAACGGCCCCCATTTGGGCCTCGTTTATCCTAAACGTCTCCATGATTGGCGTAGTAAGCGGACCGATTAAGAGCTTATCAGCCTGGTGGAGGAGGATGAAGGCGAAGAAGACGGCTACTACGAACCACCTATATCTTCCGGGATTGCTCATGGCTTAGTCCTCCAAAGAAGTTTAGCCCATTTGAAGGGCGCAAAAATCCCCATGCCTACGAAAGGCAAGGGTAACGCCAAAAGCCCACTCAAGAAAAGCTGCCAAAGGCCCATGAGTTGAGCTACGTATAGGCCCAAAGGTGGGATGAAATAAGCCGGCTTTGGTCCCGCCAAAAGGAAACTGAAGGCCACCGGGAGGGAAGTGAAGTAAAGGGCCCACAGCCCATAACTGGCCAAGCTTTCCCCGGCCTCAATCGTTTCCTCCTCCTCTTCCAGGAGGAGCCAGAGCAAAGGGAGCAAAGCCGGAATGTAGAGGGAAAGAAGGGTTCGCTTCAGAGCAAAGGGCGATGGCCCCATGCGGATTAGAGCATCCCACGATAGGTAAGGCCATTCTTGGCGGAAAAGCCAAGCGTTCAAAGTAAAGGAAAGCAAGCCGGCCAGGAACGGTACGAGGAGCTGGCGTCTGTAAATTAACGTTAGGATTATGGGCCAAACCAAGACCCAGAGGAGGAAAAGGGGGAGCCTCCTCCACCGGCCAGCAGCCAAAGCCTCAGCCCTGGCCTTATCTATGGCCAAATCGGCCTCTTTCAAGGTCAGCCCCGCCAATTCCATGGCCCCATAGGGGTTGCCAAGCTCCAGGGAATTCAAAGCCAACTTAGCATCACCCTTTAAGCCCTCATCAAGGCCTTGGCCTAAAAGCTCTTTGGAGTAAAAATCGGCCAAAGAGACCCGCTGGCTGGCTACTGAAACCAGCTTCAAGGCCTTGAGTTCATCGGGTAGGGAAAAGGCTTGCAGGAAAGGAGTGCCCCTTGAGACAGCAGGGGGCGGGGAGCCGGAAGCAGCGGCGAGGGTTGGGGCAATGTCCAAAAGCGAGGCTTCACCGTAGTAGTCAGGCACAACCCCTTTCCCAAGTAAAACGAAAGAGTTTGGGGCGAGGATGGCTAAGAGGTCTTGGGAAGCATCAAAGCCTAAGCGGCTTATCGCCTCCTCAAGGGAAATGCTTCCTTCTGGGATGTGGAGGAAAAGGAAATCGGGGTCAAAGAAGGAGACAAAGCGAGCCATCTCAGGCACTATATCCCCGTAATGCTTAGGGGAAGCGAAGAAGCAAGCGTAGAGTTTTTCGGCTGAAGGCCCCAGAAAATCTTTCCACCACCCCGGCCCCGAAAGAGCAACCCGCCGGCCTGATTTGGCCACTTCCTCCAATAGGTTGCCGACTTTCAGGGTAAATGGAGCGAAGTAAATCCCCGTTAGCTCAGGGGGAGCCCCGGTTAAAATCATAGCGTAGGGGGTGTAAAAGCCGGGGACATCGGGCCAAAGGATTTTGAACTGAGCCCCGCCCTCCAGCTTGGCCACTGGCCCATCGTAAAGGATGAAAATTACTCGCCTGGCAACAGGTTTACTGACCTGGCCTGGTGGAAGCTTTTC
>JAPWUT010000111.1 GCA_028275425.1 Anaerolineae bacterium
AATTTCCCCCCTTCCCTCGCAGGGAAAGGGGCCAGGGGGTTAGGTCCGTGATGGGCTTACAAAAGTGGGCTGTTCGCTCCTTTTTAAGGTTTTGCGGGGGATAATTTAACCCCCTTTAATTAGCTCCAGGGTTCGGCCATGACCCGCTTTATTTCGCCTACAAGGGTTTCTATGCTGAAAGGTTTCACAAGGAAGCGCTTGGCCCCAAGTCCGAGCACTTTAACCCTGGTCTTTTCCTTGTCCACCGGGCTCGCCGTTATCACTATCACCGGGATATGACGGGTAGATTGGTCAGCCCTGAGCCTGCGCAATACTTCATACCCATCCATCCCAGGCATCTTAAGGTCCAAAAGGATGAGGTGAGGTTCATCTTCCTTAACAGCTCTGAGGGCTTCTTCCCCGCTGTAAACCCCCCTAACTTTGAAGTTGTATTTGCTGAGGGCTTCTACAAGCCAGCTCACTACATCAGGTTCATCATCAACTACCAGGATTTTGTTGTAACGTCCTCCATCCAAGGCTTCCAAAATGCCCCGGATGCTCAAGATAAGCCTTTCTTCTTCAAATGGCTTGACGATGTAATCGGCTGCACCGAGGGCAAAGCCTTTCTCCGGTTCGGCTACTACTGAGACTACGATTACTGGGATAGAAGCCGTGGCCTCGCCTTTCTTAAGTTGCTCCAGAAGTTCAAAGCCATCCATATCCCCAAGGCGGATGTCCAAAGTTATGAGGTCAGGCTTCAGTTCCTGAGCAAGCCAAAGGGCATCTTTGCCTGTAAGAGCTATGGTAACTTCGTAGCCTTCGGCTTCAAGGCTGTGGCGGATTAGTTCGGCTACATCTTGGTCATCTTCTACTACCAATATTTTGCCTTTCTTCTCCTCCTTGGGAAGTGCCTGAACCGGTATTTCTTCCGCTTTTTCTTCTACGGCGATGGGGATTGTGAAGCTAAATGTGGAACCTTTGCCCAGCTCGCTCTGGACCCAAATCCGGCCACCATGCATCTCTACGAAGGCTTTGGTGATGGATAAGCCAAGTCCAGTCCCAGCAGTATCCCTTACCATTGGGTGATCGGCCCGGAAGAAGCGGTCAAATATCCGAGGCAAATCCTCCGGTGCTATCCCTATGCCCGTGTCCTTTACGTCTATCTGGACCATATCCCCAACTGCTCTGGCAGTGACAAGCACCGAACCACCCTCGGGAGTGTATTGACAGGCATTGCATACAAGGTTGGTGAGGATTTGGGCCAAGCGGTCTTTATCGGCCCTAAGCGGTGGGAGGTCATCGGGTATATCCACGGTATAATTTAGGCCTTTCTCCCGAATGCGGTGTTCAAAGGCAAGGGTTATTTCGTCCATTACTTCCTTAAGGGATACAGCTTGAAGGTTCAGGCGGACTCTTCCGCTCTCTATGCGGGAGATGTCCAAAACATCGCTTACGAGATTAGCGAGCCGGTCGGCATTGTTCTTGATGATGGTTAGGAAGCGCTTCTGCTGTTCGGTTAAGGGGCCGGCAACACCCATAAACAGAAGGTCGGTATAGCCTTTTATTGAGGTCATGGGTGTGCGGAGTTCGTGGGAGACGGTGGAGATGAACTCGGTTTTCATTCGGTCCACTTCAGCTTCTCTGGTTATGTCTCTCAGGACGGCGATAGTTCCCATTGCTCCGCCTCGGCCCACCGGAGCCATGACTAAGGAGACATCCAGGACCCGGCGAGGCCCCTCTACCCTGAAGGAGACGGTTTCGCCTGGCTCCTTGAGCTTACGGCTGTGGATTAGTAGGTCGGTGTAAAAGCTTAGGACAAAGTTCCTATCCTCATCTGAAGCTACCGACACAATATCCCGTAAAGGTCGTTCGGCCAAAGGAGCACCCCTTAGCCCGAGCATTTCTTCAGCCGAAGGGTTGAGCATAAGGATAGTGTTTTTCTCGTCCAAGACCAGTATCCCATCGGTTATGGAGGAAAGGATGGTCTGGATACGGTAAGCTTCGGCGGCTTGCTCCTGAAGCATATCGCCAAGTTTGTTGGCCTGATCGGTTATGAGGCGGTAGAGTTCGGCGTTGTTTATGGCTTGAGCTACTTGAGCGGCTGCGGCCGATACCAGTTTCAGGTGGTCTTCGGTAAAGTAATTGGTTTCGGGGTGGAAGAGGAGGATAGCACCCAGAGCTTCTTCTCCTAAAAGCAGAGGAGCAGCCAGAGCTGATTTCCTCACCATCCCTGATTCTGAGGGCAAGGCTATCCACCTGCTGTCCTGGGTGACATCGGGGATTATGACTGGCTGCTTCTTCTCAATAACCCAACCGGCAAGACCTTTTCCGACGGCAAACGGGGTGGGTTTTCCGCCCTTTGGCAAGGGCTCCCTGCGCCCGAAAGCCGCCCTGTAGATAAGGCGCCCGGTCTGGTCCAGGAGCATTATGGCCCCTTGAGGTGCGCCGGTAGCCTCGTGTAGCATCCTCAGAGCTTCGTTGAGGATTCTGTCCAGGTCCAGGGTGGCGGTAAGCCTCTCGGTAATGCGGTAGAGGGTTTCCACCATGTCCCTTTCTCTTGCCAGGTCTTCCATAGCCTGCTGCAGTTCAGCTGTGCGCTGGCGTACCCTTTCCTCAAGCTCCTGGGCCAAGGTCACGGTTTCCTGGTACAGGCGAGCGTTTTGGATGGCTACAGCCAGCTGTCCGGCGAAAATCATAACGGCTTCAGCGTCTTCAGGGGTGAAGAAGCCAGGTATTTCTTTATCCACAGCCAGCTGCCCTATAACTTGCCCTTTATACACCAAAGGAGCCCCTATCCAGGACCGAATGCGCTCAACTCCTACTACTTTGTCCAGTATGTCTTCTTCCCTCGTGTCTGCTACGAGGACAGGTTTGAGGGTTTCCTTCATCCTCCGGAAGGGGATGTTCTTCTCGGGGTCAAAAGTTACCTTCAAAACTTCTTCCATTTTCTCTCCGAAACCTCTACCGGCTACAACGCGTAGGACGTTATCTTCCAAGAGGCTTAGAGATGCTGTGTCGTAGTCCACTATGCGCTTGAGGTAATCCAAGGCTCCGTTTACAATGGCTTCAAGGTCCAGGGTTGAGCTCAACAGCTCACCCATCTCCCGGAGGGTAAGGGCCATCTCGCGCCGCTTTTTCTCCTGTTGGAACAGGAGAGCATTTTGAATAGCAACAGCGGCCTGGCCTGCTACCGTGACCAAGAAATTCAAGTCTGTAACATCAAAAGCATTCTCCCGCTCGTAGCTCTGGACAACCATAACCCCAATGGCTCTATCGCCGACGATTAGAGGAACGCCGAGCCAGGAAAGAGCTTTCCTGCCTATTAATTGTGCTCCCTCAAGCTCTTTTATGCGCTCCTCCACTTTGTTAGGGAGGAAGAGAGGCTCCTGTGTCCTAATGATGTATTCGGTGAGGCCAGAGCCCGCTTTTCTGCTGCCCACTTTTCTCCTCTTCCCTTCATCAACGTAGTAGGGGAATGAAATCTCGTCCTTTTGGGGGTCATAGAGGGCCACGTAGAAGTTAGTGGTGTCAATCACGGTGCTCAGGGATTCATGGAGCCTGGAGAAGATTTCTTCCAAGTCAAGGGTTGAGCTTATTGCTTGGCTAATCTCGTTCAGGGCCGAGAGTTCTCGTATCTTCCTATCCCTTTCGGCAAAGAGCATGGCCCTGGATATAGCTACAGCCGCTACATCGGCCAAGGCTAAAATCAGCCTCTTCTGGGAAGGGGTGAGGAGGGTATCCAGAACTAAGATTCCGATGACCCCAGCTTCGGTCTTCAAAGGTATGTTGGTAAGCTCTTTTTTGAGGGGGAACAGCCCTTTTACAACTCGGGGGTCACTTTCGGCATCTTCAGTCTCAAATATTTCCCCAGTCCGGATTACTATGCCAAAGGTTCCTGTGGAGGAGGGAAGCCGGCGATTGTTGAATTCTTGGATTATCTCTTCAGGAACATTGCGGCTCACAGCTAAACGCAAGGTGTCAGTAGCCCTATCTACAAGGACAATGGAGCCTTCCTTTATCCCGGCGATGGAGAGGGCTGCATCCAGAGTTATGTTAAGGACTTCTTCAAGGGAAGTAGCCTTGTTCAAGGATTCGCCGGTTCGGGAGAGGAGGGATAGCTCCTGGAGACGGGCCTGGGCTTCTTGGAAGAGCCGAGCGTTATGGATGGCTATGGATAATTGGTCAGCTATGGTCTCCAGGAAGATTACATCCTCTTCCTCAAAGGCGTAGGGTTTTTCATCTTCAATGTCCAAGACCCCCACTACTTTATCCCTGATGCGCAGGGGGATGCAGAGCTCGGACTTGGGGTTCCATCCAGGAGCTGGGATATAATAGGGGTCAAGGGCAGTATCATTAGCCAGGCGAGTGCGGCCTGTCCTGGCCGTCCAACCTATCATCCCCTCGGTTATTTTCTGGCGCCAGAGGCCAGGTTTGGCTCCTTCGTATATGCTTGTAGAGGCTTTTATGGCCAACTCCTCGCCCTTTTCATCCAGCATGAGTATGGCCACATGTGGGTAGCCGAAGTGGCGCCTTATAGCTTCTACGGCCATTTGCAGTAGTTCTTCCTCGTTCAAGATGGAGGAGGCTTCACGGGCGACTTGAGCGACGGCTGCTTGCCTGGCTGCCCTCTTCTGAGCAGCTTGGTAAGCCAAGATGTTTTCCAGTGCTACGGCTGTTTGGGCAGCGAAAGCCTCCAACACTTCCAAAGTTGGCCGGGATGGAATCCGCCCATCGGCGGGGTCATCTACGCTTATTATCCCAAGGAGCTGGCCTGCGCTGGAATACATGGGGACAAGGAGCATATCATCAGGATGCCATTTGCCTTCAGGCCATGGTTCTTCTTCGGGGGGCATGGGGAGGAAGGTGTAGGTATGCAAGCCTTTAGCCCACTGTTCCTTCTTGTGGTGGGGGAAGAAATAACATTTTCCCACCCTGTATTCTTCGGTTAGGATGCTTTCAATGGCTTCCAAGGGGTTAGAAACTTTCTTGAGTTCCTCCAAAGCAGGCAGGGGTATTCCGGCTCCGGCCACCCTCCTTAAGCGTGGGGGCCTGCCTTCTACCACGCTAATGAGGACAGCTCGGAAGCCTGTGGACTCACGGATAGCGTAAGCGGCCTCCTCCAGCACTTCCTCTAAGGGCCGGTCGGTCCGGAAGGAGCGGCTCAGTTCGGCAAGGGAAGCAAGCTGTTCAGTCCGGCGGGAAGCCAGGAGGCGAGCCTCAACCTGCTCCTGGTAACGGAGGGCGTTTCCGATTGCCACTGAGGCTATTGCCGCCATCCTCTCCACAAAGCGGGCATGCTCAGGGGTGAAAGCGTTAAGGGTTCTGCTCTCCAGGTTTATTATCCCCACAATCTGCTCTTCGTAGAATATGGGGACGGCCATCTCTGAGAGGGTATCCGGTGCCCCCTGGACGTAATCCTTATCCTCTCTCACATCTCCTACTATGACCGTTTGGCCGAGTCTGGCTGCCTTGCCGTGTATACCCTCATCAATGCTAAAGCTTTTATCTGTGAAGGCTTCTACTATTTCTGGGCTGAAGCCTTTCAAGGCCTTTATGGTGTAGGAGCGGGTATTCCAATCCACCAAGGCCACGTCAACGTAATCGGCTCCTGTGGCCCTTATGGCTTCATCGCATATGGCTTGGAATATGGTGTCAAGGCTCAAAGTAGAGCTCAGAGTTTGGGTAAGCCGAGCAATGGCCCCTAATTCCTCAACCTGCCTCTTAAGCTGGCGCTCGGTGAGGCCATAAAGGCGAGCGTTTTGGAAGGAAATAGCTGTCTGGTCAATAAGGGCCCTGGCCAGATTGATGAAATCGGGGGAGAAAGACCTCGGCTCTTTCCAAAGAAAGGCGATTACTCCAAAGGTTTCCTCCCCAACCCTCAGAGGGAACATGGCCGCACTTTTCGCCCAAGGGAGAAAATTAGGTACGATGCCTTTGCCTTTCCCCCTGTCTTCAACAAAAACCGGTTCCCCAAAGGAAAGCAACCTGTATCCTCTCGGTTCAGTTCGCATCCTTAGGACGACTTC
>JAPWUT010000113.1 GCA_028275425.1 Anaerolineae bacterium
TCCCGTTCCCCTCCGAGACCTTGGAACTGAAAAAGGCCGCCCTCAAAGAATGCCCAGAGGGCATAAAATACCTAATCCTCACCCACTACCATGCCGATCACACCTTGGGTAGCTACCTTCTGGAAAGCGCAGAAATAATCGCCCACAAAAGGACCAGGACTTTCTTGGCGCGTGAAGGAGCCCAAAGGCTTGCTGAGATTAAAAGCCTCCACCCCGAGCTGGAAAATGCCTCCATAATCCTGCCCTCCATAACCTTCACCGGCGCCATGAACCTGAGCGTGGGTGGCTTGAACCTTTACCTGTTTGAACTATTCGGCCACTCTCATGACTCCATAGCCGTTTATGTTCAAGAAGAGAAGACGCTTTTTGCCGGCGACCTACTCATGCCCATACCTCTGGTAGCAGATGGCGATGTAGACCTAACAATTGCCTCTCTGGAGGCCTTGAAAAACTTCAACTTGGAATACGTTGTCCAGGGGCACGGTGGCGTCCTCTTAAAGGGCGAGATAATGGACATGATAGATGACAACATCCGCTACCTCCAAAGGCTCAAGGCCAAAGTAGCCGAAGCCGTAAGCAAGAAACGGTCCCCGGAAAGCCTCTTCAAAATCAAAATGGAAGAATTCGGCAAATCGCCCCTGGCTATAGGAGCGATGGGAGAACCGGTCCACAAAGCAAACATCCTTGCCATTTACGAAGCCATGAAAAGAGGCCAACATTAGAGCAAAGCTTACGTGGGTAAAAAATGCTCCAGAGAATCCGTGACATCCTGATAGGGCCTCCGCTACCCACTCAGCACATCGTGCACAAGCGGTTGAACAAAATTCGGGCGCTGGCGGCCTTCTCCCCCGATGCCCTCTCCTCCGTCGCCTACGCTAACCAGGAAATCTACCTTGGACTGGTTGTCACCGGGGCGGCGGGGCTCTCCCTGGCCTTCCCTATTGCTCTGGCCATCACCGGCCTACTGGTGCTGGTAGCGCTATCCTATTTCCAGACCATCCACGGGTATCCCTCCGGGGGCGGCTCTTACACGGTGGCGCGGGAAAACTTGGGGACGCTGCCGAGCCTGATTGCCGCGGCGGCGTTGATGATGGACTACGTCCTGACCGCAGCGGTCAGCCTGACGGCGGGTGTAGCAGCCATTGCCTCTGCCTTCCCCGTTCTCTGGCCCTATCGGGTGGAACTGGCCCTGCTGATGCTGCTGGTAATCGCCCTGCTCAACCTGCGTGGGCTCCAGGAGACGGGCACGGCGATGGCGGTCCCCGTTTACCTCTTCCTGTTCACCTTTCTGCCCATGCTGGCTTGGGGGGTCCTGCGCCTGCTGCGGGAGGGGCCGGGGTCGCTGACCGCCGTGGCCCCGCCCGCCACCGAACCGTTGACCCTCTTCCTGGTCCTGCACACCTTCGCCTCCGGCTGCACCGCGCTGACGGGGATTGAGGCCATCAGCAACGGGGTGCCGGCTTTCCAGCCGCCGGAGGCCCGCAACGCCGGGCGGACCCTCATCGTAATGGCCGTCCTGATGGCTGTGCTCTTTGCGGGCAGCATCGGCCTGACCCAGGCCTTCGCCGTCATCCCCCGCCCCGATGAGACCGTCCTCTCCGCCCTGGCGCGGCGGGTCCTGGGCGAAGGGCCGGCCTACATCCTGGTCCAGGTCAGTACCCTGCTCATCCTGGCCGTCGCCGCCAACACCAGTTTCGCCGGATTCCCGCGCCTGGCAGCCATCTTAGCGGCCGATGGCTTCCTTCCCCGCCAACTGACCGGCCTGGGAGACCGGCTGGTCTACTCCAACGGCATAGTGTTGCTGGCGGCAGCCACCGCCGGACTGATTCTCTTCTTCGGCGGAGACACCCACGCCCTGATCCCCCTTTTCGCTGTCGGGGCATTCCTGGCCTTCACCCTCTCCCAAACTGGGATGGTTGTCCACTGGTGGCGGGAACGGGGCCGGGGGTGGGCTGCGAAGGCCTTGCTGAACGGTCTGGGCGCGCTGGCGACCGCCGCAGCCTTGCTCATCATTGCCATCAGCAAGTTCGTGGCGGGGGCCTGGATTACGGTCCTGATGATTCCGCTTTTGGTGAGTGGTTTCCTCAAAATCCAGGCCCATTACCAAGAGGTAGCCCGCGAACTCTCCCTTTCTCATGGCCCACTTCCTTCCCGTGAAATACCCCCACGCCCCCGAGTAGTCATCCCCATCTCTGGTGTCCACCGGGGGATTGTGGATGCAGTCAACTTCGCTCGCTCCATCGGTCGGGAGGTGACCGCCGTCTATGTGGAGTTGATGCCGGGAAGTGGTGAGGAGATACGGCGGAAGTGGGAACAATGGTGGCCTGACGTGCCGCTGGTCGTTCTCCCCTCGCCGTACCGCTCCATCGTCGGGCCGCTGCTGGAGTTTCTGGATGAAACCGACCGTCAGCACAACGACGGGCAGCAGGCGGTCATCATCTTGCCGGAGTTTGTCCCGGCCCGCTGGTGGCACAACCTGCTGCACAACCAGACGGCTTGGCTGCTGAAGGCAGCGCTCCTCTACCGGCGGCGACGGTTGGGCTTCCAGCGGGTAATCATAGACATCCCGTACCACCTCCGCCGCTGAAAGAGGATAACCCCAAAACGCTGGCAAACCTTCAGCTAACGGGGGATCCAGGGTGGCTTTGCCCCCTGGCAGGGGATTTGGGGGTGTGCCTTTCTGACCTAACCACCTGACCCCCTTCCCTGCGAGGGAAGGGGGAAAATTTGGCGAGGTTCTTCCCTCTCCGCCTTGGAGAGGGGTCGGGGGAGAGGTTAACTCCCAAAACCCTGGTAAACCCTAAGCCTACGAGGGTGGGAAAACGGGGGTGGAGGGGGCGAAGCCCCCTCCCAGGGGGTCTGGGGGATGTGCCCCCAGAATTTTGAAAGAGGGGGCGAGTTGCCCCCATTAGCAACCTCGCCACGAGTGGGACCCAAAACCCTGGCAAACCCTCAGCCCACGAGGGTGGGGAAACCTGGGGGGTCCAAGGGGCGAAGCCCCCTGGCAGGGGGTTTGGGGGATGTGCCCCCAAAGAACCTTAAAGGGGGGCGAGTTGCCCACATTAGCAGCCCGCCCACGAGTGGGACCCAAAACTCTGGCAAACCCTCAGCCCACGAGGGTGGGGAAACCTGGGGGGTCCAAGGGGCGAAGCCCCCTGGCAGGGGGTTTGGGGGATGTGCCCCCAGAATTTTGAAAGAGGGGGCGAGTTGCCCCCATTAGCAACCCCGCCACGAGTGGGACCCAAAACCCTGGCAAACCCTCAGCCCACGAGGGTGGGCAAAACGGGGGTCCAAGGGGCGAAGCCCCCTGGCAGGGGGTTTGGGGGATGTGCCCCCAAAGAACCTTAAAGGGGGGCGAGTTGCTCACATTAGCAACCTGCCCACGAGTGGGGCCCAAAACCCTGGTAAACCCTCAGCCAACGGGGGTGGGGAAAGGGGGGTCCAGGGGGCGAAGCCCCCATGGCGGGGGGCGTGGGGGGATACCCCCCAAACAATTGCTCCCTTGTTTAAGCGCCTTTCACCCGTTCATAAGCAAGCTTAGCCAGCCCGCCGGCTATGTGAGAGCGCCTCTGCCCCTTCATATCCCCCTCTAAACGCTTGAGCACATCCTCAGGATTGGCACGGAGGATGTTGCGAACCGAGACTTTGGTCATGCCCAGAAAAGCTGCGATCTCCTCTTCCGTCTTCTTCTCCTCATTGGCCAAAACTACAGCATATGCGGCCTCCGCAAGGCTTGGCAACCAGGTGAGGCGCCTGTACTCAATCAACTTCCGCGGGCCGCCGGCAAGATTTATTGCTTCCAGGAAAACCTTCATCGCCAAATCGTCAAGCGCAAATTGCACAGGCTCCACAATCCTCATAGCCACTCACCTCCTTTCTTCATTGTTCTTTTCCCGAAGAACGGGATAAGATTTCGGATAACGCAGGGCCTATGCGCACTAAACCTTCATCGGTTATCTCCATAAGGTGGGTAGAGGTATCGTGACCGCAAAGCCTGCAGCCATCAATACGGAATAGCCTTACAATTTCGCCTACAGGCTTGCGGTAAAAGCTGGCCTCGTAACGGTTGGTAATCAGGACTTTGGAAAGCACCATTGAGCCATCAACGATATGGCTAACTGCGTAACCCCCAGCTGCTTCGGCAGTGAGGTCTTCGTGGCCGCTGCGCTTCTGGGAAATGAGCAGGGCCGTTTGGTGCCATTTCTTCAAGAAGTTAAAGACCCCTCGCACTATATCCCGAGCCATCATCTCCTTAGTCTCGTAAAGGCCGGTGACCGAATCCACCACTACAATTTGGCTCCGATAAGTCCGGATGGCATAGGCAAGCGTGTTAAGGAAAGTCTGTAGGCTGGTGCGTAACTGAGAATAGGAAGCGCCATCAAGGAAAATAATCTTCTCTTCCACCAGTTCAGGGTCTAAACCCATCGCTATGCACCTGTTTTTAAGCCCCATTGCCACAAATGGGGCAGGGCTCTCAAGCGTAGCGAAAATGCAAGTATGTCCAAGAGCGGCCTGCTTCAGGACAAATTGCTCTGCCAAGACGCTTTTACCGGTATCGGCCACACCAGTTATGTTCCAAACCGAATAGCGGGGTATTCCCCCCAAAGGCTTCTTAACCACCTTACCGTCCTTCACCACAGTGGTGAAGAAGAGTTCATCCAAGCCTTCCACCCCGCTGGGAAGGCCTTCCAGCTTTGGAGCCTTTTCACTTAGCTCTTTGAAGGTGCCGACCCCTTCCAGGACTACGTCTTCCACTGCCTGCCTCCCGAACGAAGCTCTATTCTAATTTTTATTTTACCAGATGAACAGCAATTTGCAAATCGCCCGCTTAATTCTTAAGCCTGGCCGCAAACAGCCGAACCCAACCGGGGAGGTACCAAAGCACGCAATGCTTCCATTGTGGGGGCAATCCCCTTGCCAAGGGCTTGCGCCCCCCTGGACTACCGCTTGCCCACCCTCGGTGGCTTAGAGTTTGCCGGTATCTTGGGTCCTACTCGCGGTGTGTTGGTAGGGGTTGATAACTCGCCCCTTTTTAGGGTTTGTGCGCGCTCCCCGGGAGAGGGCTGCGTCCCCTCTGCCCCGGTTTTTGGGACACGCCGGGCTTTGCCCTTGCTTGCATTTTTACCGCTACTGTGGTATAATCGGGCTGCATTTAGATATTTAAATATAAGCTTATTCACATGCCTATTACAGCAGGTCTGCGTCAGGAAATAACTTTTCTACATGCGCAAGTCTGCCAAGCGTTGGCAGACCCCAAACGCATCCTTATCCTTTATGCTCTCGCTGATGGGCCACGGCGAGTGACAGATTTGGCCGAAATTTTATCCTTGCCCCAACCCGCCGTCTCCCACCACCTCAAGGTCCTGCGCGAGCGCGGTTTAGTAATGGCCAACCAAGAGGGCACAGCTATCTACTATGCCCTTGCTGATGAGCGTGTTATCCAAGCCCTGGACCTTCTGCGGGATGTGCTCAGAGCTCGGCTTGCTCAGCATGCTGAGCTTGTTCGCCAATTCAGCGAGGAGGAGGAAAAATGAGCGAACATGAGCATGAAGCCAAAAAAGCATCTATCGTTGTTTTCAGCGGCGACATGGACAAGGTAATGGCAGCATTCATCATCGCTACCACCGCCGCTGCCAGTGGCATTGAGACCACCATGTTCTTCACCTTCTGGGGCCTCCAGGCCATCAAAAAGAAGGTGCCTACAGGCAAAACCTTCTTCCAGCGTATGCTAAGCTTGTTCCTCAAAGACATCAACGGCATCGGCCCCAGCAAACTGAATATGGGTGGAATCGGCCGCTGGATGTTCAAGCAGATGATGAAGCAGCACAACGTCGCCTCCCTCCCAGAACTGCGTAAGATGGCGGTTGACCTGGGGGTCAAACTCCTGGCCTGCCAGATGAGCATGGACGTCATGGGCATCCGCCGGGAGGACCTGATTGACGAGGTGACCGACGTGGTCGGCGCAGCGACTTTCATTGCCGAAGCCAACA